>DATEGN010000001.1:0-18964 GCA_035280125.1 Gemmatimonadaceae bacterium
GCGTCGTCGGAGAGCCACGAAACTTCGTCGCTTGCCTCGAACTGTCCGTTCGCACCATCCGTCGGCAGAGCGGAATTTCCACCGAAGTCCAGCTGCGTGACCGCGACCGTCGTGTCGCTGAAGGCAGACGTGACGGTGACGCGGCCCTCCGGATCGACGAGATAGGGATTCGCCGCGTTGAGATTGTCCATGTACGTCGCGCGAACTTCGTTCAGCACGCTGCCGAAGACCGACGACAAGGCGAGCATTCCGCCGCCACCGCCCGTGTGTTGAATGCCCCCATGACTTGGCAGCGCGAACGCCGACGTTCGAAATGCCTCTTGTAGCGAACCCTGCCAGTTGCCGCGCAACATGAGTGAATGGTCATCACTCAGATGGTAGTCCACGCGCATGAGTGCCGTGCCGTTGTCCGATTCCCGATCGGTTGGAATCGACGGCACCGAGAGCGGTATGCCGTAACCATTCACGAGACTCTGGAACTTCGAAGCGGAATCGGGCTGCATCCCCAATCGCTCGAGCGTGAGTGGATCCGCTCCGGTAATGGTCTGCAGCGGGTCGAGACGACGGCGAACCTGGAAGGCAGCGAAGTAAAACAGCTTGTCCGGAATGACCGGGCCGCCGATGCCACCGCTGAGCTGGTGTTGCGTGTAGCCTTGTCCGAATGTCGTCGGCGTGGTCTGATCGGTGGCCCACTCGAGATGTGGATCACGGAGCGCGTAACTGAATGAGCCCGCCAGTTGATTGGTACCGCCGCGCGTTGTCGTTGCGACCTGACCGCCGGTGAATTGACCACGGGCAACATCATAAGTGTTCGTGATCACACGAGTCTGACGCACGGCTTCCGTCGGCACGTTCGTTCCGCCGAGGAAGCTCAATCCGTCGAGCGTGATCTGATTCTGATCGGGTCGTTGGCCGGCGACGGAGAACGCCGCATTCGTCGAATCCGTGCCAGTGATCGCGACGACGCCGGGCGTGAGCGCGGCGAGGGCGGCGAGGTCGGTCGGGTCGATCGGCAGACGCTGGAGTTGTTCACCCGTTAGCGTTCGCTCAACAGAGCCCGGACCGGGCCGATCCCCCTGTCCGGTCGGTACGGTGCTGCGCACGACGACTGGTCCGAGCTGCGCCGCCGCTTGATCCAACTTCACGTCCGCGACCAGGCGATCCTCATCGGCCTGTCGCGCAAGCGTGAAGGTGACTGGTGAGTAACCAAGAAAGCGAACGGTCATGCGATAGGAACCGCCGCCGTCCGGAAAAAGAATCGTGTACTGGCCCTTGTCGTTCGTGGTGCGCGAGCGCGTCACTCCGGTTTCGATCGACATGGCGTCGACCCGCGCGCCGACGATCGGCTTGCCGTCCGGGGTCGTGATGTGACCCGTGATGATGTCCGTCGTACTTCCGACTTGTGCGCGCGCCATGCAGGGCAACGAGGCAGCGGTCAACATCGCCGCGACAATCACGACAGCGGAAGAAAACCAGCGCGAACAATGCAGGTGCATAGGCATGTGCCGAAGAAGTGCGAACACGAAAAACGTCGCGTGCGCAGGACGTGATTCGACGTGACGAATCGCTCGGCCGTTAATGAACCTGGTCACGCCGTGGCGTCGAGCGCGCTCTGTGCAATAACGCGCCGAGTGCATGCCGCGTTGCGATCACAGCGCGTGCCGCGCCGGCGTCGAACGTCAGCGTTCCGACTTCGGGATCACCAACTTCTCCGCGGTGTGCGTAGCGGAGAAGCGCGCGACTTTAGTGTATGTGAGCCCGTTCCTCTTTGCTTCCGCAAAGATTTCTGAATCTCGCAACCCGCCTGCACCCTTTGGGTGCACGACCCAGATCGCGCCGTCGCGCGCCATCGCCGCGGTGGCCTTCGCCAATCGTGCGAGCGAAGCGACAGTCTCCGCCCCGACAAAGATGACATTCGATGACGCGGCGAAGCGACCCACAATCACACGCGCGGCGCGCGCACGCAGCACGCGAATGAATTCGTCGTCAGCCAGCGCAACGACGGACACGGTGTGATCCGCCTTGACGTCGAGCTTGTCGATCAGTGATTTGGGCGAGCGAATCCGCTCGGCCCATTTCTCCGCACTGTTCCCGAGCACAAAGGTCGCGTCGCCCCCGCTGAAGCGAACATGCAACGCGCCATCATCTCCACTTACGTTGCGGATCGACGACAGCGGAATGGCGAGACGAAAGCCGCGCACCGCGCTCTTTCCGCGGCCGGTCGAATCACCGCGGAAGAGCAACTCATCGGTCTCGAGCAGCGCTTTTCCATCATGCGACGCGCCGTCGATTCGAAGCTCACACCGAGCTTCCAGTCCCATGTTCCACGTCCGCTCGCTATCTCGACGCGAGCCCCGCGTGCGCGACGGTGAAGAGCTGGTGCTGCGACGTGGACTTCTCGAGCAGATCCATCGCGCGTTGTAGCTGGCGATCGGTCTTCATCTCGCGTTCCTTGGCGAACGCGTCACCAAACGCCATGCGCGCCACGCGCTGCTCGAGCTCGCGAGAGAAGAGATGCGTGGCCGCCGCCTCGAAGCGCGGCTCGATGGCCACGCCGCGTGCAGTGAGTCGATGCTCGAGCTCCGAGGTCCAATCGGGTGTGACGACGAAGTCGCGCTTCACATCGCGCTTGAGCTCGAACGCGTAGCTGTCCAGCGTGCTGCGCACGATCTGTCCCTTTGCGGCGATCGAGCGAAGGAACAGCTGCTCTGGCGTCGAGAGCGTATCGTCGGTGACGAGGACGTCCGGCGTGATGCCGCCGCCGCCGTAGACCGTGCGGCCAGCATCGGACTTGAACGTCGGACGCGACTTGCGCGCCGAATCTGTCTCGAGTGAATCGGGATGCGTCTCGACGAATCGCCCGTCAGGCAACAGCTGACGATCGCGATGAATGGAGCGCCCGCTCGGCGTGTACCACTTCCCTGTCGTCATCTTCAGGAAGTAGCCGCCGTCGAGCGGGAACACCGACTGAACGAGGCCCTTGCCGAAGCTCGTCGTTCCGACGATGAGTGCGCGATCGTGATCCTGAAGCGCACCCGCGACGATCTCCGTCGCCGATGCCGAAGATCCGTCGACGAGCACCACGAGTGGAATATTCGAGGCGAGATGTGGCCCGCGAGCGCGCGCGACTTCCGTCGCTGCATTACGAGCGCGAACGCTCACAATCTCCTGACCCTCCTGGAGAAACAATCCGCTCACCGCGAGCGCCTGATCGACGATGCCGCCACCGTTGTCGCGCATGTCGAGCACGATTCCCTTGGCGCCTTGCTCCTCGAGCTTTTCGACTGCGCTCGCGACTTCGTCGGCCGCGTTTTCGTTGAACGTCTGGAGCGGTATGTAACCGACCTGATGATCGAACAAGCCCGTGTACGCGACCGCGGGAACGTGAACGACGGTTCGCGTGAAGCGCAGCTTGATCGGTTCAGTGACGCCAGGACGCGCGTACGTAACGGCGACCTGCGAACCCGGCGTGCCGCGAAGCTTCTCGGAGACCTTGTCGATCTCCCAACCTTGCGTCGAGACGCCGTCGATTGCCGTGATTCGATCGCCTTCCAGCACGCCGGCTTCCTCGGCTGGCGTGTGCGGGAAAACCCGCGTAACGACGACGCCGACGCCCGTCTGCTGCTCGAGCAGCATACCCGTGCCGCCGTACCGGCCGTTGGTGCCGCGATTGAACGCGTCGCTCTCCTTCGGTGTCAGGAGCTCACTATACGGATCGTTGAGCTCTTTCACCATTCCGCGCGCCGCCTTCTCGAAGACCTGATTGTCTTTGAGTGAATCGACGTATCGAGTTTCGATCAGCGAGCGCACCTGATCGAACAAGTGAGCGCTCGTGCGCGTCGCCGGCTCTTGAAGGAGAAAGCCGCCGGCAACGATCGGAACCAGGAGCAGCGTCGCGACCGCCGCTGTTCTCATTCGGGACATCGGTCTTCAGTGAGGGGGTTGGAGAACGGGCGGCCAGGCGCCGAATAACGACTCAGGAGTTCGGGGCTGCTGTAGCAGCAGTGCGTTGCACGAGCTGCGAGCACGGGTGTCGACTTCGGCTCGCGGCAGCGTGATCATCGCTTGCCGCCGGCATCGTCACGCGCTCGTTGGCGTAGAGCACACGACCATTCTTGCTGCGGACTGCGATACGACGCTGCGTCAAAATGTCGGGCGTTTGCGTTGGCTGTCCCTCATCTACCGCCGGAGGTACGGGAACGATCCCTCCATAGCCGTACACATGACGCGTCGAGTCTGTTGGGGCATTGGCGCCAACGAGCACCATGAAGCCGAATGCGCAGACGCGCGAAAGGACTCGGGTCGACCGAAACATGGCCACGCTCCTCAGGGGCGAAGACTACTCGCCGGCTCGCTCAAATTATGATCCGGTCCGCGCCTTTGCAACGCACAGACAGGCCGTCTACACCCTTGATGCAATGGGATTTACGGATCGCTAACATGATGCCGGACCGACAGATCGGCTGCGTTGTACGGCTCGTCACCATTAGGGGACCGTCTGCAACTTCCAGAGACCGTTCAGCATATCGGACGCGTAGAGCGACCCTCCGGAGAGCTGGACTCCCCACACATAAACCGCAGGAACTCCGCCAGATAGGCCTTTGCCGATTTCACGGCCCATCGCGCCGAGGTCGCAACGCGTAATCGTCCCGGTCGTAACCTGTTGGGTCCCACTACATGTCTCGAGATCGCCTCGGACGTTGAGCGCCCGAACGCCCGCATTGTAGTACGCCGCGTAGAGAATTCCTCGCGTTTCGTCGACCGAGAAGTTGTGCGTCCCTGCTCCGGCGACGTGATAGAACGCGACTTCGCGCGGTTGGGTGAGGTCCGAGACGTCGAGCACATGGATGTCGCCGGCGGAGCTGACGCCGATTTGCGCGGGGCCGGATTCCTCACCGACGAATGCATAACGAGAGCCGCTCACGGCGTCGTGCAGCCACCAGATGTTGTGCGCGTCACCGCCGATCGTCGCCACGGCACCCATCACGACTGGAGCACTCGGCGTCCCACCCTTCCCTCCACCACCAACGTCCCAGATCTCAATTCCCTCGTTCCACAGGGCCACAAAGAGCAAACCGTCTCTGAGAAATGTGTCGTGGACAAAGGGCGCCGTATTCGGTACAGACTTCACATACAGCTGTCGGGGATTCGAGGGATCGCCCAGATCGACGATGACGATCTTCGACTCCGGTGTCGGCGCGCCGCTGAGCGGGTCAACGGCAAGAATCGCGTACAGTCGTCCGGCGATGCGTCCGATTTCCGCGGTGTGAACGCCATTGTATGTCTCTGGCGTCGCGAGACGAGAGAGTTGAACCGGCTTGCGGGGATTGGTGAGGTCGAAGACGACGAGCGATCCATTGCTCCGTTCCGTCGCAACGATGAGCAGCTTGCCGTCGTCGCTCACCGCAACGTCGCCTAACGTCGACGCGCCATTCACGATTACGGAATCGACGAGCGTTGGGTCGGCACCCTTCACGTCCCAGATCGCGAGGAGATCACCAGGCGCTGTCCGAAAGCCCCAGGTCGTGGTGTACGCGGTACTATCGCGGACCGCGACTTCGGCCGTGAAGCGGGTATCGATCAAACCACAGCCGGTGACGCCGAGCGCCTGCGCGCCTGCCGATGAAACAGAATCGCGCAGAGCGCATGACGCGTGCGCCGGCGTTGACGTGCTCTTATCGAACAGGCACGCCGCGGCGAATACGAGTGGGACGATGCGAAGTACGCGTTTCATGAGAAGCAGCGATGGCTCGAGAGCTCGTGGTGCTCGTGTGGCACTCGGTGGATGATTGGAAGGTCGGCTACGCCGTAACGGCCAACGCGGTCGTGCACGTGTCCAAAGCCCACGCGCAGTAATCCCGAGAGCCGCCACATGTGGTTTGTCCCGTAAAAGCTCGCTGGATCGAATACGGCAGCGGTCGTGCGATCGGCGGTGATCCCCGCCACCTCGATAAATGGGGCCGCGTGCACTCCAATCACAGTCACAGCCGGCAACGCGATCGCCCCCGAAATGGTCGTCCACTCGGTGACGCCGAGAATGCTCGCGTCGGTCGCGGGACGCGCGGTGCGAAAGAGGTCGAGCAAGCGCTCTTCTTCTGGCCGATCGCTTCGCTCCCAGCGCAGGGCAAGGCCAACATCGCCGCGGCAGACGGCAGCTTCCGCAAGTAAGGCATCGAATGTGTACAACGCACGCCCACGATCGACATCGGTGGTCCGCGCGGCCTCGAGCAATGCATAACGAGTGAACGGCCCCGTCGCGGCATCGAGCCTCAAACCGACGTGCGCCTTGCGTTGATCGAGCCCGGCACCTTCCCGAAACTCCGGCGACTTTACGCTCGCGTAGCTCGCCGAGAGCTCGGCCCGGCCAAGGAGTGACATTCCGCGCTCACCGACCAGCGTTCCGCGTAATGCCCAGGAGTCGCCGAAGCGTTTCGCGAGCGAAGGCGTGGACGGATCGAGCGGCTCGTCGCCGTTGAAGGCTGCGCCCTCGAGGACGAGCGGCCCGCCACGGAGTGCGCCAACGACAACGAGGCGTTCGAGAATCTGCGCGAGATGATGATCGACGGGATACGACACGAAGGGACGAGTCATCGGGTCATCGCTGCCGAACGGAACGAAACCACGTCCAGCGTACAGCGAGGCCGCGACCGTCCCTGCGGCCGAGTGAATGCCCGCCATCAGCTCATGCAAGTAGGTGTGCGGATGGCGACGGTCCACGTACCCTTCGCCCCATGCGCCGAGATCGAGCTCGCCCCGCGCTAGAGTGAGTCCCTCGAGATTGAGAATGCCCAGTGCCTCAAACCAGCCAGGCCGCCACTCGGCGCTCAGCATTGGCTGCGTGAGGTACGCCTCGGTGAGTGTCGTTCCCCCCGGAGTACCTGTCGCGTGCGTGAGAAGAAAGATCCCGCTGGCACCAGCGGTGAGCGGCGAGGGCTCCTGAGCGGCCGTCGCACGCGTCAGGCACACGGCGAGCGCTCCCGCCACCAACGTCACATCGAGCGCGCGTGAGATCGTCACAGGTCCGCTGCGGTCTCGGTCATGTCAGATTACGACGATGACGCACGCGACCCGTGACGACGAACGACACGATTCGTTCGCCGATCCATCCAGTTCCGATGCGAAGGCCGAAACCGAGCTGCACGCGACGGTTCGCCTCGCCATGCCCGTCGTGCTGGCGCAGATCGGTTTGATGTTCATGGGCGTCGTGGACACAGTGATGGTCGGACATGTCTCGGCGAGCGTCCTGGCCTCGGTTGCGCTTGGGAATCTGTACTTCTTCAACGTGACCATTCTTGGGAACGGAACTTTGATGGCGCTCGACCCCATCATAGCACAAGCGGTGGGTGCGAGTGACATGGAATCTGCAACGCGCGCACTGCAGCGAGGTTTGCTGATCGCGGTCGGACTCACTCTGTTGACAGCGCTTCTGCTTCTGCCGGCACACGCTTTACTCGTGTTGACGCGACAGCAGCCGGAAATCATCCCGGACACGACGGCGTACATTCGGATTTCGATCCCAGGGGTGCTGCCGTTTTTCGTGTTTGTCGTTTTTCGACAAACGTTGCAGGCGCTGCATCGCGTAGCGCCGATCGTGTGGACCATTGTCGGCGCGAACCTCACCAACGCCGGGTTGAATTGGGTGTTCGTGTATGGCCACCTTGGAAGTCCCGCGCTGGGAGCGGCGGGAAGCGCCATCGCGACCCTTGTGAGTCGCTGGCTGATGGCGATCGCACTCCCGATACTAGCGTGGCCGACACTCCGACCACACCTCGCTGCGCTCCGACGCGAAGCGTTGCAGCTCGCGCCGATTCTTCGAGTCCTTCGCCTCGGTATTCCGATCGGACTCCAGATGTTACTCGAATCTGCCGCCTTCGGCGCGATCGGCTTGATGATGGGAGTGCTTGGTACGACCGAGATGGCCGGTCATCAGATTGCGATTACCCTGGCGGCATTGACGTTCATGGTGCCGTTAGGCGTCGGCGCGGCAGCGGCAGTACGCGTTGGGCGCGCGGTGGGCGCGCGCGATCGGGCGCGCGCGAAGCTCGCCGCGCGTGCGGCCTATCTCTGCGGTCTCGGGTTCATGTCGATGACGGCGCTGATCTTCTTACTCGCGCCGCGATTGCTCGCGTCGATCTTCAGCGGTGAGCCCGGCGTGATCGCGATTGCGGGACTGTTGATTCCAGTCGCGGGCGTCTTTCAGATCTTCGATGGTGCGCAGGCAGTGGGAGCAGGCGTACTGCGAGGACTCGGCGATACCCGCGCACCGCTGATCGGCATGATCGCGGGCTATTGGGTGATCGGGCTGCCCGTCAGCCTGCTGCTCGGCTTTCACACCCCGCTCCGAGCGGCGGGATTGTGGTGGGGATTCGTGGCGTCGCTGAGTGTCGTCGCGCTGTTTCTGGCGCTACGAATTCGGGTTTTGTTTCGGAGAGAGATCAGGCGGATCGCGATCGAGTGAGGCGACTACCAGCTAATGCCGTCGCACCGAGAGGGATCATCCCGCATGTAGCAGATCATCAATTTCCTTCCTCGCCTTTTGGAATCGTTGATCCCTGTCGCCCGAGATCAACACGAAGGCAGTTCCGGACCGCTCGACCGCTTGCCGAAAGAGCTCTTGAATCTCCTCGCGCATGTGGCCCCGGTCGCGCACCGGATCTGCTGTCCACGGAATGTCGATGTCGAGCAGGAGATACAAGTCCGGACGTCGAGCCTGCGCGGCGTCGGCGAGCCAGACGGGGCATTTGCCGTAGTAGTGCGCGCAGTAAATGGCGGTGCTCAGCAGGTCGGTGTCCTGGAGCAATATCGGGGCGTTGGCCTCGGCGGCACGGGTGAGATACTCGTTCTCCAGTGCGATCTGTCCGTGAGCGATGGGCGCATGATCGTCGAACACGAGCGCACCTTGCTTTCGATCGGCATAATCGCGCACGAACTCAGGAACCCACTCGACGTCATAGTGCTCGGCGAGCTGGCGCGCGAGCGTTGTCTTGCCGGTGGACTCGCTGCCGATCAACACCACGCGTTTCACGCGAGCACTAGCTCGGCGATGATGTTCTCGCGGTAGCTGCGCCACCAGGCGCGAAGGCCGATCACGGCGAGGATCAAGAACAATCCATACAGCGCCGCGGTGACGTTGAGTCCCTTGTAGATGTACATCGGGACATAGACGATATCCGCGATGATCCAGAGAACCCAGTTCTCGATGATCTTCCGTGTCATCATCCATTGTGCGACGAGGCTCACCGTCGTTAGGCCCGAATCCAGATATGGCAGAGCCACGCCGGGGATCCGAGAAGTCAATCGCGCCAGGATCAACCAGAAGACCAAGGCGACCGCGGTCGAGATCACCCACTCGCGGGAGCTCGCCCGAGAAACCTTGAGATGAGTCCGGCCTGTCCCGCCGTAGAGCCACTGGTACCATCCATAAATCGATAGCACCAGGTAGACGACCTGTAGCCCCATGTCCGAGTACAGGCCACTGTGAAGAAACACGATGATGTACAGGCCGACGTTGACGATCGCTGTCGGCCAACTCCAGATATTCTCGCGCGCACTGAGATACACGCTCACGGCGCCGGCAATGGCGGCGACCCACTGAATGATGTCCACGCGCGAAAGTTAGATGAAGCTGGCGGTCGGAGGCTACACCACGCCTTGGTCAACGGCGGCATCTCCCTTCACGGACTCGTCATTCGTCGGAGATCCAGCGATCGAGCGCTCGTACGCGGCAAGGACGTGATGTCTGCTCAGGAGACCAAGGACGCGCCCGGTCTTGGAGTCGACCACGGGGACCGCGCTCACGCCGCGAATCCCCATGCGCCGAGTGGCATCGAGCAACGTCTCGTTAGGTGTGACCGTCTCGGATGGGCGCGCGAGATCGGTCGCGAGGACGAGTGATGTGAGATTCCCGTAGTCCTTGGCGACTCGTCCTAGTGCCGCAATATCGATCACGCCACACAGCCGGCCCTCCGTGTCGACGACGGGGAAAACGAGTTGCTCGTCATGGCCGAGGTGATCGAGCAACTGGCCAACGTCGGCGCGTTCCTGCATCGTGCGAGCGCGATCGTCGTAGGCGTCGCGGACACGCAGCCGCGAGAGTGTCGTTTCGTCGGTGCCCTGCTCGATGCGCTCGCCGCGTCGACGCAGCCAACCGCTATACAGTGAATCTGGCTCCAGGCGATGGGCGACGAGATACGAGATGACGGTCGCGAGCATCAGCGGCAGAACGAGCGCGTAGTCGTTCGTCATCTCGAAGACGAGCAGGATTCCCGTGATCGGCGCGTGTGTCGAAGCTGCGACGAGAGCACCCATGCCGACGATGGCGTACGCCTCCGGACGGATGGACGCGCTCGGCAGGAGTTGCGCGAGGGCGACGCCAAAAGCCCCTCCCGTCGCGGCGCCGACATAGAGTGACGGCGTGAAGAGCCCGCCCGATCCGCCGGCATTGAGCGTGATTGACGTCGCGATGATCGAGCCGAGTGCCAGCAGTGCGAGCGTGTACCACGACATGCGCCCGAACACCTCGAGGTGAACCGCGAGATGCCCGTAGCCCACGAGCAGTCCTCGCGAGACAACGACGAGTACGCCGACGAGAGCACCGCCGAGCCAAGGAATCACCCAGCGCGGCAGTGGAACTCGCTTGACCCACGATTCCACGCCGAAAAACACGCGCACGAAAAGCGCTGCTACAGCGCCCGTGACCACGCCAAGTAGCGGAAAGAAAAGAAAGACCTCGCGCACCTGCCCGTAGCTGTACTCGACGGGAATTGGAAACGCGGGGTGATTTCCGAATATCGCGCGCGAGATGACGGCAGCGATGACGCTCGCGACCACTACCGGTGGGAACGCCGTAACAGCGAGCGAACCGAGAATCTCCTCGAGTGCGAAGAATGCACCGGCAATCGGTGCGTTGAACGCGGCGGAGATTGCCGCGCCGGCGCCCGCGCCGACGAGCACTCTCATTCGGTCCGGGCTGAAGCCGAACGTGCGACCGCATAACGAGCCGATGGCGCTGCCGAAAACGACAACCGGCCCCTCGCTTCCCGCCGATCCGCCCGCACCGATCGTGAGCGCACTCGCCAATGTCCGCGCGAGCGCGGGTCGCGGCGGGATATTGCCGCCGCGCCGGACCACGGCAAGCTGCACATCGGGAACATTCATCCCGTCGTGCCCGCGGCCGATGTATTTCATGAACCACCAGGCCGCCGCGAGTCCCGCCGCGGTTATGACAGGCCGATAAGCGTAGCCAGCAAATCTGGGCGCCAGCTCGAGCGGAACTCGATAAAAGAGGGAGAATGCGAGGTCGATGGACTTGTAAAAACCGACGACACCGAGCGCGCTCAGAACACCGATCGCGAGCGAAAACGCGATCAGAATGGCGTTCTCGCTCAGCTCGAGTCCGTTGAACCAGTTGACTAGACTGCGCCAGATTTGGTTTTCGCGGGACGATCTCATGGAGGCCAATATAGGGGCTTGGGCCGAGGGACTAGGGGCGAGGGTGCTGGCCTTGGTATCGTGATGCGCATGCGAGTCATCCGAGTCGATCCTGCCTCACCCGAGCAGTCGGCGATCGAGCAGGCAGCCAACGTGCTTCTGGGCGGCGGTCTCGTCGCATTTCCCACCGAAACGGTTTACGGTCTCGGTGCGAACGCGCTCGAAGCGGCTGCAGTGGAGCGCATCTACTCGGCGAAAGGGCGGCCGTCGTTCAATCCGCTCATCGTTCACGTTCCGGACGAAGACGGGGCTCGCGCTCTCGCCGCCGAGTGGCCGGAGCGAGCATCACAACTGGCGGAAACATTCTGGCCGGGCCCGCTGACGATGGTGCTGCCGAAGCGAGCGATCGTTCCCGACAACGTGACGGCGGGACTCGACTCGGTCGCGCTACGCGTGCCCGCGAATCCGATTGCGCTCTCACTCCTGCGAACCGCAGCGATTCCACTCGCGGCGCCGAGCGCGAACCGCTCGACGGAGCTCTCGCCAACGACCGCACGACACGTGGAGCGCTCACTTGGCGATCGCGTCGATCTGATCCTCGACGGCGGATCGACCAGCGTGGGTATCGAGTCAACGGTAATCGATCTTCGCGGCGCTCAGGCGGCGATCCTTCGGCCGGGTGTGATTGGCGCGCGCGAGTTGGAGGGGCTCGTTGGGCCGCTCGTCTCACCTAACGAGCTTGGCGGCGCAGCGGCGCGACTGTCGCCGGGCATGATGGAGCGGCATTATGCGCCTCGGGCTCGACTGGTGCTGTTCGATCCTGCGAACGTGGCGCACGTCTTCGAGGAGGCGCGTCGAGCCAAGAGTCGACGCGTGGGGATGCTCCTTCGAATCGTCAAACCGACTGGGGAGTGGGAGGACTTGCAGATGCCGGTGGATCCCGCTGGTTACGCGCACCGCTTGTACGCCGCGCTGCATGAGCTCGACGAGCTCGGATGCGACGTGATCTACGTCGAGCGACCGCCTGACGCTTCAGAGTGGGCGGGCGTGCAGGATCGGCTGGAGAGAGCGAGTCGCACCTAAAGTGTCCTCCTGAGGAGCGAGAGCGACGAAGGATCCACTCTCCTTTGTTTGTAGCTGTCACCAACAAGGGATGCAAGATCCTTCGCTTCGCTCAGGATGACATGAAAGGCTATTTCCGCGGCTTCGCCTTCGTGCGATTCTGCACTCCGATCGTATTCTCCGCCGTTAGGCGACTGATCAGCTTGTGCAGTGGATCGATGCCGGCGCGCGACGGGAGGCGCGGCAGTGTGAGGGTGACGTGCTGCGCGCCCTCGTGAACGAATTGTTTGGCCAGATAGATCGAGATGCCGTCCTTGTCGGGACTCTTCTGCCCGCGTCCCGGGCGGGTATACACGCCGATATCCACCCAGTCGTGCATCGGGATCTCGGTCTCCGAGCCAAGACTGTCCGCGCGTAACTTCTTGGACGTGAGGTAGAGATCCAATCGGTACTGACCATCGAGTGCGTCGGTCGCGATCGCCGAGTCGGCCTTCAGCTCGTAGAGCGTAATCGTCTCGAACAGGTCTTTGATCAGATACTTCAGCGAATCCGGCGTCGCCGAGCGCAGTGAATCCACGAGCTCGAGCGAAGTTGGATACGGTGGGCCGCGAAATTTTTCGGCGTTCAGAAAACCGCGAATCGCGGCGTTCATTCGATCTTCACCGATGTAGTCGCGCAACGCGTACATCACGAGCGAGCCCTTGTTGTAATGGATGTAGGGCTGGTTTTCGTTCAGCTCGATCGGCATCTCGCGCTTTCGCTCGGTGCTGCGGCCGATGAGGTATCGATCGAGCTCATAGCCGAGGAAGCGACGCATCGCCGCGGCACCAAACTCTTTCTCCATGACCATGAGCGCCGAATACTGCGCGAGCGTCTCGGAGAGCATCGTCGATCCCTGCGCGTCGGCGCCGATGACCTGATGCGCCCACCACTGGTGCGCGACTTCGTGCGCGGTGACGTAGAAGGGATAGTCGATGTCGTCTGGCTCGTCGACGCGGGCGATGAATCCGATTGCTTCGGAGTAAGGGATTGTATTCGGCAGCGATTGAGCGAACGTTGCGTACCGCGGGAACTCGACGATTCGAACTTGATGATGTTGGTACGGCCCGAAGCTCTCCGTGTAGTACTCGAGCGACTTCTTCACAGCGTCGATCATCCGCTTCACGTTCCAGGTGTGCGTCGGATGATAGTACACGGCGATATCGACCGTTCGTCCGTCCGGCGCTTTCCAGGCATCGGTGGTTGTCGCATAACGAGCCGACTGGAACGCCCAGAGGTTGAGGATGGGCGAATCCATCTTGTAATGGAAATAGCGGCGTCCGTTCTCGGTCCACTCACGCTGCAGGTAGCCCGACGTTATAGCGGTCTGATCGGGCGCGGTACTCACCGTCGCGTCGTAGTCGAGCCAGTCCGAGTCGTGGCTGATATAGTTGTTTGCGTGCGCGAAGGAGTCCGTCGGCGGCTTCATGCGTGGAACGGGCGCGAGCTTTTCTTTCTTGCGGTCGTCGTCGTCGGAGAGCTCGACGCGTGCATCGTAGCCGATTCCCGGCATGAACGAGCTGTTCTCGATGAACGTGCCGTTCGAGGCGAGATCAGTGTTGTCGACGTTGTTCTCGAAGCCGCGCGTGCGCCGCGCGAGGTCGAAGTTGAGAATGAGCGAATCGCCCGGCGCCAGCGGCGTATCGAGCTTGTGCAAGTAGTACTCGTGCGCGCTGTCGGCGAGAAGGACGTGCGCGGGCCGGTCGAAGGCGAGCGTGGCGACCTTCAGATCGCGATCGAGGCGGATCTGGATCGTATCGATCGCAACCCTGGTCTTGTTCCGCAGCACGTAATGCCCACGCGCGCGCATGTCGCTGCGCTCGGGCACGAGATCGACTTGGATCTGCACCGCGGTGATCCGCGGCTGCGGCACGCGCTCGTAGCGCTTGTACAGTCGCTCATACTCGGCGCGCGTGTGACGACGTTGACTGGCCGTCGTAAAACGGTTGAGAATATTGGTGTTATAAAACAAGAATCCGCCAAAGCCCACAAACGCCACTCCCGCGAACGCAGTGACGGCGCGCGCCGGCCGACCGAAGCGAATTCGCGCCAGGTGCGCGCGCCATCGAGCATGTGTCTCTTCACCACGCACCCAGAGGAGGTTCGTGAGCACCGCGAGCAGAATCGCGAACGCGCCCCAGTAGAGCTTCCAATAGATGAACGGATGTGCGAACGGCCCCCATCGGTTCATGTCGGAATACTGCGAGCCGCCGTCACTCCCATACTGATACAGGTTGTGCTCGAGCCCGAGCTGGCTGGGCAGCAACGGCAAGCCGATAAAGACGACGAAGATGATGAGGTGCCCGACGTACTTGTGATCGACGACGACGTGAATCGCCATCGCGAGAACGGCGAGCAGCACGAGATCGATCAGGCGGAAGCCGAACAGCGCCTGGAGATACAGCCCGATCTCGAATCGAGTATATCCCTTCGCGGCCTGTGTCGCGATGCCGGTCAGCATCACGACTCCGAGAAGCAACGCCAGCACCGCAATGAGGGCCGTGAGCTTGGCGAGAAACGTTGTCGCGTTAGGCAGCGGGGTCGCGTCCGTGATCTGGCCCATTTTCACGTCCCGCTCGGCCCACACGAGCTCGCCCGAGTAGAACGCGATGAGGACGAGCATGAACAGCCCGAAGCTGCCGTTCAGAATCTCGATCATCTGATAGGTCACCGGCCAGGTGACCGTCCCGTACAGCTTCCCCACCTGCTGCGCGACGAGGATGATGTAGAGAATGCCCGCCCCGACGATGGCGTAGAAGTAGGCGTTGCGAACGATCCGCCAGAACGAGCGCATCGTGAAAGACCAGTATTGCGCAACGCGAGCGCGCACGTCGAAGCGTTGCGTCGCCGCCGGCAGCGCGACCGTTCGCACCGGCTCCGGTATTGGCGGCGCTGTCTTGGGCGTCGCGGAAGGATCGAGGTCACCCTTGGGATCGGATGCCGCATATGAAAAGCGAAATCGCGCATACGCCAGCGCGAACACCGCGAGGCCGAATCCAATCCAGATCAGCCGGTTCGACGCCAACACGCCCGAAAGCGGAACATAGCGCGCATTCTTGTCCGCGATCGACCAGTACTGCGTGAACACTTGCGTCGCGCGGAGTCCAAAGGGATCGAGCAGCGCGCCGGTGTGCTTGTCGGTGAGGTCGTTCAGCAACGAACCGCCCATCAGATAACCGAGCAACAGCACCACGCCGCCCACGTAGTTAGGCACCATCTGCCGAGTGATTGCGGGCAGGGCGAAGAAGATCGCCGCGGTGAACAGCAAATTCGGCAGAACGAGCGTCAGATATGGCGACAGATAGGCCCAGATATCGAACGGACCGAACTTGTCCGGCTTCACCCACGGTGATTTGGAGGCCAGAATCAAACCGACGACGATGCCCAGCAGGATAATGCCGTTGATCGCGAGGGTGCCGATGAAGCGGCCGCCGAGGAAAGCGCGTTTGGAGATTGGCGTGCTATAGACGAGCGATTCCATTCGCGCGTCGTAATCGCGATAGATGGAGTTGCCAGCCACCGCGGCGACGATCGACATGCCGACGAGCGCGATGGTGGGCATGAGCGCCGCGATCGCGTACGGCGCATTCGCGAGTACCTTCCCGCCCCCGCCAAACACCGCCGACGCTTCCTTGAACGCGCCGCCGCTCAGCAGCATAAAGAGGAAGCCGATCAGCGTGTAGATGCCGAAGTACACCCACGTCGAGATGCGACGCAGGTAGTAGACGAGCTCCCATTGCAAAACGGCCAGGAACTGGGTCATCACTCCCCTCCCGCACGTGCTCCGAACGCTGGTGCGGCAGCCGGGGCATCGGCGGCGAACGGCTTCGTGTCGGGCGCATGTGCGACACGCATCGCCGCAAAATACACATCTTCTAAACCTGGCTCCGCCAGCTCGTAACCGGCGTCTGGCCGTGCGTCGGCGAGGACACGAACGACGGTGCGTCCCGCCAGCAGTTTCGTCGACAGAACGGCAAATCGCTCCTGCTGCTTGGCGAGATCGTCACGCGTGACAACGCGTCGCCAGATTCGACCATGCAAACGTAGAACCGCGGCCTGCGGGTCATCTTCGAGACGAATGCGGCCACGATCGATGATCGCGACACGCGAGCACAGTTCGCTCACGTCGTCAACGATGTGCGTGGACAGGATTACGATGCTGTTCTGTCCGAGCTCGGCGAGCAAATTGAGAAAACGAACGCGCTCCTCCGGATCGAGTCCAGCGGTCGGCTCGTCGACGATGATGAGTCGTGGATTGCCAAGCAGCGCGACCGCGATGCCGAAGCGCTGGCGCATGCCGCCTGAGAACCCGCCGAGCTGCTTCGAGCGGTCTGCCTGCAAGTTGGTCTGCTCGAGCAACGCCGTGACGAGGCGTCGGCGCTCGGCGCGATCGGTAATTCCCTTCAGCACCGCAAAGTGATCGAGCAGATCTTCGGCGGTGACTTTGGGATAGACGCCGAATTCCTGCGGCAAATATCCGAGCGTGCGGCGCACCGCTTCCTTGTCGCGAAGTACGTCGAGCTCTCCGAGACGCACGCTTCCGGTGTCCGGCTCCTGAAGCGTCGCCACGATGCGCATCAGCGTGGACTTGCCCGCGCCGTTGGGGCCAAGAAGGCCGAACATGCCCGGCACAATGCTGAGCGTGACGTCATCCAGCGCGCGCGTGCCGTTTGGATAGGTTTTCGAGAGATGCTCGATTCGAAGCTGCATATGATTTACCAGACCACCTGTAAGCCAAGCAGCAACATCGTACTCGCGGGAAGCTTTCCGCTCGGAAAGGTGGAGTGAACGATGTTCGCCGCAAGCCTCGTCGCGCCGCTTTCGATGAAATAACTCGCTCCACCAACGAGCTCGCGTTCCGCTGCGTCGGCTGGGCCGCTCTCGTTATGCAGATCGGGATCCCAGTAATCCCAGCGTCCAACAAGCTCGACGTCCGATCTGGGCCGGATGGCACCGAGGCCGTAATAGCCCAAGCGGCGCACAGAGCCATCTCTTGCGCCCATCACCTCCGAGCGAAGCGTAATCCACTTGTTCCGAAACTGCGCCTCACCGCCAGCGCGTTCGTGGCGCTGTTCGGGCGAGCCACCCTCCGTGCCTCCCGACGCACCGAACTGCAATGCAGGCACGAAAGGCACGTGAATGGCGACGCGACCTATCGTCGCCTTCTGATCGTTTTGATCCGTGCTGTTCTGGCTATCGCCGAATTCGTTGAACACACCGATCTGGTAATCCACGAACCCGTTCATCACACGGCCGCGCCCTGCGGCGCCTATATCACGGACATCACTAATTCCGCCCCCACGCGCTCGCTCCGCGATGAACATCGTTCGTTCGATCGTCTCGATCTGCGAGGCGGCCGTGACTCCCTCGTACGAGAGTGGAATGATCTGCTGTCCGACGTCGACGCGAAGATCGGGAAGGACGTTCACGGCAATTGACGCTTCCTGGAGAATGCGCGACCGCTGATCGACGCTGGCGTCTCTCAAAGCCGTTGAATCGGAAATGACCGTGGTGCTCTTGTTCAGGTTCAGGAGCTTCGCGCCGTCGAGCGAGATGTGCCATCGGACACGAGGCGAGATGATGCCGTTCAGCTTGATGTCCGCGCGCCGAATCCGATACGTGTCGTGCGCGTTGGTTATGGTGTGTCCGTCGAGATACCAGACCTGCAGCAGCCCATCGATTTGAACCGCCGGCGCCTGAGGGGCCGGCTCGTTCGATGGGTGGCTGGGAGCCGAGGTCGTATCCTGCGCGGGCAGGCGCTGGGCAATCAGCGCCGCGGCAACGAGTGCCGTTAGGCGGGAGAGTGGCACGAATGAGTCGGGCTAGGGGCTAGGGAGGCGAGGGACTAGACGCAAAGGGGCTACGAGGCTCTAGCCCCTAGCCCCTAGCCCCTCTTTTGAGCCCTTCGTTTACGTCTTGTGTCTGAAGATGATGCGTCCGCGACTGAGGTCGTACGGCGACACCTCGATGGTGACGCGGTCACCCTGAAGCACGCGAATCCGGAAGCGCCGCATGTTGCCGCCGAGGGTAGAGAGCACGGTATGCCCGTTGGTCAGCAACACACGAAATGTGGCATTCGGCAGTACCTCTGTTACTTGTCCCTCGAGCTGTATGGGCTCTTCCTTGGCCATGTCGCCTCGACTCGCGGTTCAGCGCCGGGACTCAGCGCTCACGCGCTGCACTGCGCTGACGCCGGCGTGCGGCAGCGGCCTTGAGCTGCCTGGCCTCGCTCGGCTTCACATAGTGCCGCTTTTTCCGGAGATCCTTGAGGATTCCAGACTTGGCAATGCGTCGCTTGAAGACCTTGAGCGCCCAATCCAGACGGTCACCTTCTTCGATTTTGATCTCAATCATGCACTCCTCTCCTCAGAATGCCTCGGGGCCGCCCGTGGGGACGAGGCGGCCCCGAGGCCGTACTCACTCGCTTGCACTC
>DATEGN010000002.1:0-3912 GCA_035280125.1 Gemmatimonadaceae bacterium
ATGTAGCCGGCATACGGCGTGAGCTCGAACGCGGTACCAGTCGCCATCGGCGGTGCTGACGCCTGTGCCGATGCAGTCGAGCCGATTGTGGCAACAAGACCGGCAATGACAATGGAGGCGCGCATAGGACGAAGTAGCTGAAGGATTGAGGACGCTGCGTCAGAGTGCCAATTGCGATTGACGCGTGATCGCAAGCAGTTAAGGCAGGGCTGAGACCAGGTCGGCTCCATCGGCTCGCGCGGAACTAAGCGCCGTGTGCGCAAGCGCTTAGCTTTGCGGCAGCTCTCCCCGAGAAGCGCGAGTTGTCATCGTTGCTGGACGTTTTGGCGTCCGCCCAGGCGGCCGGGCAGGCGTGCTTCGCGTCGCCAGCGCGAGGGTCTCGTTAGGCAGCCGATGCAGCGCTCGGCACGCCGATCGGTACGAACCCTGCACTTTGGGCGCGCGAACCGAATCGGGACGGGGTTCCCGTCCCCCGCTCCCGTTTCTAGAACAGCCTCAGACTCATGAACTTCTTGGGATTGGTCCTCACATCCGCTACCAATCCGCGCAGCTGCGTCAACAGGGAGTCGCTGTTTCGATACAAAGACGGGTCATTCAGCAGCAGGCCTAACGACCCCTGCCCCGTGTTGAGCTTCACGAGCACCGAGTCGCCATTCGTGAGGAAAGAGTCCAACCGGTTCTGAGTCTTCGAAAGCTGTTCGGACATGACGCGCACCTGTGCTGTAGCGCGGCGCAGCTCGGCCGCCGCATGCGACATGTCATCGACAATTTGCTTTACCTGTCCGCTCGATGACGAGCTATCGACACGCGCCGCCATCAGCTCGGCGCTCGCGGCGGTCCGATTGAGAGACCCGACCGCGGACTGCAGGCCTCGCGACAGCGAGTCGAGGTCGCCGGCGTGCGTACGGACGGTGTGCGAGAGCGTGGTCGAAAGATCGGCGAAGTTACGAATCGACGAACGCAACTCTTTCGCGGCGCGCTCGTCGAACGCGACCTCGACGCGGCCAGCGACGTTTGCCACGTCTCCGGCGATCTGTCCCGCGACCGCGGTCAACTTCGCGATGTCGGGCAATATCGCACCAGGAAGCACGTCGCCGCCGCCGGACGACTCCGCGACCTGAGCTTGCACTGTTTCGTCGTGTGGCAGCGCCGAGCGCGGCGTGATCGTCGCCTGCCATTCACCGAAGAGACTGGATTCGTTCAACAGGACAACCGGCGTCGCCGGCAACTGCATCGACCGATCGAGACTCATCCGTACATGCACCCACCCGCCGCGTGCCAGCTCGATCGCCTCGATCGTCCCTGCGCGCACTCCGCGGATGACCACTGCGTTCCCGACGCGTGCATTTCCCACGTCGCGAAAGCGAGCGACCACTTTTGCGCGCCGTTCACCGATGTCGGTCTCCTTCGCCCAGAACGTTGCTCCGGTGAGTGTGAGAATCACCAGCAGCACGATTGTGCCGACTAGAAAATCATTGGACCGTCTCATGGCCGGCTGCTCCCTAGCAGCCAGGTGACCGCCCAAAAAGCATCGAGAACGAGGATCAGGACCGCCGAATAAACCACCGCACTGGTGGCGGCACGACCAACGCCCTCGGCGCCGCCGGCAGCACGAAGTCCGCGAATGGAGCCAATGAGGGTGACGGCGAATCCGAAGCTCGCGGCCTTCACGAGACCGTAGCGAATGTCGAAGCCGGAGAAGAAGAGCCGCAATCCCTGCACGAAATCCGCTGACGAAAGATCGAGTAGCGAAACCGATGCAAACCAACCCGATCCGACTCCAGCCATCATCGCAACGCCGACCACGACTGGGAACATGATCGTTCCGGCCAGCACGCGCGGGACGACGAGATAGGAATGCGGATCATAGCCTAACGTCTCGAGCGCGTCGATCTGCTCGGTAACGCGCATTGTGCCCAGCTCCGCGGCGATGTTCGCGCCAACGCGGCCAGCGAGCGCGAGTCCGGTGAGGACGGGCGCAAGCTCCATCGTTATCGTTTTCTCAACGAGCGTTCCAACGAAGTACAATGGAACCGCGCCCGTGATTGAGTAGCTCGCAAGGAGCGCGAGAACGATCCCTGTGAAGATGGCGATGAAGCCGCCGATCGGCAGCGAGTCGATGCCAAGTCTCCGCATGTGGAGGGTCGCGGACGGACCCCAGGTACGGACGTCGCGAATCGCGCCGAAGGTGCTTGCGGCAAAGCGGGCACTCGCCCCTACGGCCTCGATACCATGACGCGTGACCCGCCCAAGCGTCGTCAATGCCCGGACCGTCGGAAGTCGACGGGCCTGGCCAAGCGCTGCCTCGGGAAGAAGGGTGCTGACGTTGGTCATGGATCCCCGCTGTTGAACACGGATTCCCATTACGGAATGCCGGCTCATGAACACACTAGGTAGAGACTGCTAGAGGGGGCATCGGGTATCGTCCCGGTCGTCCGTCTGAGACTTGCTGACCGAACGGCGACCGATGGCCATCGACTAAGCAGACCAAATGGCGTAGGCTGTGCTGAGCCATGCGGCGAAGACAAATGGCTGAGCGCTTTCTGAACCGCACAGAGGCAGGCCGACAATTGGCCGCCGAGCTGACACGATATGCGTCGCGTAGCGACGTACTCGTGCTTGGCCTGCCGCGCGGCGGAGTACCCGTTGCGTTCGAGGTCGCCATGGCCCTCGACGCACCCCTGGACGTGTTCATCGTTCGGAAGCTGGGTCTTCCAGGGCACGAGGAGTTTGGAATCGGTGCCATCGCGAGCGGCGGCGTCCGCGTCGTCGACGAGGCCGTTTTGCGCGCCTATGGCATCGATGCCGACTTGTTGGACCGGATCACCGCGCGCGAGCGCGGCGAGCTCGAACGACGCGAACACCTGTATCGCGACGATCGTCCATTTCCGTCGATCGTCGACCGCGTCGTGATTCTCGTCGATGATGGCCTCGCCACCGGCTCGACGATGCGAGCGGCGATCGCCGCATTGCGCGCTGAGAAACCGCGAGATGTCGTCGTCGCCACACCCGTTGGGGCGCCAGAGACGTGCGCCGCGATAGCGAAGCTCGCCGATGACCTCGTTTGCCTCGAGACGCCAGAGCCTTTTTACGCGGTTGGACTCTGGTATCAGAACTTCGAGCAGACAGATGACGACGAAGTCCACGATCTGCTGGAGCGTGCGGCGGCGAGGACGGTACCCAGGCGATGAGGCGGAGGAGCATCAATGACACGATCTGCGGCGTCCATGGAAGTCGAAGGGCGAGCGGTGAACGTTCCGGCGGGGCGGGTCACTCTCGACGGCGACTTGAGCGTTCCCCTTCATGCGCGCGCGGTCGTGCTGTTTGCCCACGGCAGCGGAAGTAGTCGCTTCAGCTCGCGCAACAAGCGGGTCGCGAGCCTTCTCCACGAGCGCGCTTTCGCTACGCTGCTCATCGATTTGCTCACGCCTAACGAAGAGGAGCTCGACGTTCATACCGCTGAATTCCGATTCGACATCGGTCGATTGGCGGAGCGATTGGTTGGGGCGGCAGAGTGGCTCGAGCACGAGACGACAACGGCACCATTGCCTCTGGCCATCTTTGGCGCGAGCACCGGGGGTGGCGCCGCGTTGGTTGCTGCGGCCGAGCGGCCGGACCGTGTGGCAGCCGTGGTGTCGCGCGGTGGACGGCCAGACCTGGCCGGCGAAGCACTGAACCAGGTGCGAGCTCCAACGTTGTTGATCGTGGGAGGGCGCGACGAGGCGGTTCTCGAGCTGAATCGCGAAGCGCTCGCGCAACTTCGCGCACCGGCGCGGCTCGAGGTGATCCCAGGTGCTACCCACCTCTTCGAGGAGCCGGGCGCATTGGACGAAGTCGCCCGGCACGCAGCGGCCTGGATCGAGATGTATGCTGCACGGGCGACCTGATTTTGTCGTTAGGCGTTGATCGGGG
>DATEGN010000003.1:0-8870 GCA_035280125.1 Gemmatimonadaceae bacterium
CGGGGAAGGATTCTCGGGGCGCGTCGCGCTCGCGCGCTCACCCGTCGTCGTGCCGCGGACCGCGGCGCTCGACAGCGCGAGCGAGTTCCTTCGTGAACGCCTAGCGTCCGTGATCGGCGCGCCGGTACGCGCTTCGGGGCGCTTGGTGGGCGTGATTCACGCGGGAACGATCGAGGCGCGCGAGTTCAACGAAGAAGATGTCATTCTGCTTCAGCTCGTGGCTGACCGTGTGGCGCACGCCATCGAGCGCGCGCGCTTGCTCGATGCCGAACGCGCGGCGCGGACGGAGGCCGAGCTGGCGAATCGCGCGAAGATGGAGTTTCTCGCGATGATGTCGCACGAGCTACGCACGCCGCTGAACGCGATCGCCGGATACGCCGAACTCCTCGCCATTGGCCTTCGTGGTCCCCTCACCGCGGTGCAGCTTGCCGACGTCCAGGCCATCCATCGCAACGAACGGCATCTGCTCTCGCTCATTGAGGAAGTTCTCACATTCGCCAAGATCGACGCCGGACGCATTCGTCTCGAGCCGGAAGATGTCCGTGTGTCGGCGGCGCTCGCCTCGATGAGCGATCTGATTGCGCCGCAAATGGAGCAGAAGCAGCTCGAGTACGAGCTCGAGTCGTGTGATTCGGCGCTGGCTGTTTTTGCCGACGTCGAACGATTACAACAGGTCATCCTGAACCTGCTCTCGAATGCGGTGAAGTTCACCCCCTCCGGTGGACGGATCGTCGTCGGTGCGGAAGCGCATGCGACCGATGACCGTTTCGTCGAGATTCGCGTTCGCGACACGGGAATCGGAATCCCGGCCGATAAACTGGAGTCGATCTTCGAGCCGTTCGTTCAGCTGGACGGCGGTTTGACGAGAATGTCCCAGGGCACGGGACTCGGTCTTGCGATCAGCCGAGATCTCGCCCGAGCGATGAATGGCGAGCTGGTTGTGCTGAGCGCGCAAGGCCTGGGCGCGGAATTCGTCCTCACTTTGCCGCGCGGTGAGCTTTCGCGCGACCAGTCGCCTTCGCAACAGGCTTGACACGCGGCGACTCCTGAACGAGTGTCGTCGTATGAGGAGCCTTCGCCCGCTGGTTGTGGGTTGCTCGTTGTTGGCCGCTGCGGGTCGTCGTACGAACGCCGTGCACGCTCCAGCCACCAACGCCCAACCACGAGCCACTTATCTCGTCTTCGTCGCCTCCGAGGGCAATGATCACATCGCGCTGGTGCGATGGGGGCCTAACGGCGCGACCGTCGAGCGTGATCATCGCGTCGGAGTCAATCCCACCGAGCTCCTGGGTCCACACGGGCTCGCCGTCTCACCTGACGGCAACTACTACTACGTCACTACCGCGCACGGCACGCCGTTCGGTGCGCTCTGGAAATACACCACTGCGCGCGACTCGCTGATCGGGAGAGTTCAACTCGCTGCATTCCCCGCCACCGTTCAGGTGTCGCCTGACGGCGCGTACGTCTACGCCGTCAACTTCAATCTTTACGGCGACCCCGTGCAGTCCTCGGTGTCGATCGTGTACGGCGACCAGATGGTGGAAGTAACGCGGGTTCCTACCTGCATCATGCCCCACGGTTCACGCCTGAACCCACAAGGCACGAAACACTACTCGGCGTGCATGATGAACGACGCGCTCGTCGAGATCGATACACGAAAATTTGCCGTGAGCCGCAATTTCCGTCTCACGAAAGGCAAAGAAGAGGGCCTAACGGGCCCAGTGATGTCCGCGGTGCAGATGGCCGGTCACGATATGTCGCATGACGAGCGGGCGACTCCTGCTGCGAGCGCGCCTCGGGACATCACCTGTTCTCCGACCTGGGCGCAGCCTTCATCGGATGGCGCGAAAGTCTTCGTCGCCTGCAACAAGTCGAACGAGGTCGTCGAGATCGATGTCGACTCCTGGAAGATGACGCGACGCATTCCCGCGGGGGACGGCGTTTACAATCTTGCCGCGACGCACGATGGCAAGCTTCTGATCGGCACGAACAAACGCGGGCAGTCCGTTTCGATCATCGACATCGCGAGCGGCAAGGAGCTTGCGCGCATTCCGACAACCCGCAAGGTCGCGAGCGGCATCACGGTGTCGTCCGATGATCGTTATGCGTTCGCCTCGATCGAGGGCGTCGGCTCGCAACCCGGCACCGTCGACATCATTGATCTGAAATCGATGACGAAGGTTGCGAGCGTGGATGTAGGGCAGCAGGCGGGCGGGATTGATTTCTGGAAGATGGAACCATAGGGGACAGGGAGCAGGGAACGGGGAACGGGAAATTCGGAACGAAGCGCATCCATCCGTACACGGATCTCCTGCTGCACGACATGGGCGCGGCGCTCGCCGACAATCGGCCGGATTTCGGTGCGAGTGGACGTGAATGCCGTACCGCGCCGCTGTGGGGCGTCGGCGAGCCCGACATTCTCGACGCCGACTACGGGAACGAACGCGGCATCGAACCGCGGTGGGCGCGCGAGTAGCTTCCGAACAGGAAAGGGTGGTCGCGACGACAAGTACGAACGTGCACGTAGGAACGCGTGGCATAGGACGGCCCTCGCGTCGAAGGTGGGAGGGCACCGTCGCCCGCTCTTCGAAGGCGGATCGCGGCTGGCGGGAATACTCACGCTGCCGGTCCGTCGAGTGCGGTCGTGCGTCCGATCGATGCCTTCAGGTTATCGCGCGCGCAGACAATATCAATGAGACTCATCACACGCGAGCGCGCGCGTGTGTAAGCGTTCGATCACCGCCTCACGGCGTCGCGTCGTTCTTCCCCAACAATCCGCGCATGAACGGCTTCGCGATACACTCGGAGAACGTCTTGCCACCGCATAACGATTCCGCCTGTCGCTCCACGAAATTCTTCACCTTCGTGGGATAGTTTCTGCAGTTCGGCGTATTCGTTCCCCTCACGCAGCCGTTGTACTTCAACAATCCTTTCTGCAGATCGGCGGGCGTCAGCTTATTGCCCGTGCGCTTGATGTACTCCGACAGGATGTACGCGCCGTACTTGACGTTCGTGGAATCCGAGGCGAGGTCCGTCCCGAATCGGTCGCTGAGCTCCTTGAGCCAGATCTTCGGATAGATCTGCATCAGACCCACAGCGCCAACATTGGAGAGTGCGTTGCTGATGAACAGCGCGTTCTCAGTCAGCATGACGCCGAAGATCACGGCGGGCGGAATGTCGTTCAGATAGGCTTCACGCACGGCGTAGTACGCGATCGAGTCCGCACGGGCGGGTGACATGCGTCCAGTCCGCACGAGGTCCGCCGCGAAGTTGGCACTATCGGCGGCGAATTGAGGAGATGCTAACAGCGCCGCCAGCCGGCCGGTGTCCGGTGCGGGCGTCGGAGCGACGTGCGGGTTCGTGAGCGGCGCGCGTTCGGAGAGGCTTTGAACGACGGTCGGCTGTCCGGCGAAGATCGGTCGCTCGCTATTGACGGCAAACACGATGACCGCCGCGAGCACGACCGCCGCGGCAATGTCCCAGAGGACGGTGAGCAATCGCCGCTTCCGGGCGCTGATCCTCGGACCTCGCCGCCCTGGCGCCGACTGCGCCCGCCGATCCCCGCGCGCCCGATGCTCGCCCGCGGCTGGCACCGCGGAGAGTCCGGGCCCGACCAGTACCCCGCCTGATCCTGGCATGTGAGGATGCAATGCAACTCGTACACCTTGGGCACGTTAAGCGGACGCGGCCGTCGCCTCGTGGAGTGCGATTGCCGCTCCAATGAGGGCAGCGTGTGACAGGCCCTGTGGGAAATTCCCGAGCAGCGTTCCGTCGCCGCCAATGTCCTCGGAATACAGCCCGAGGTGATTTGCGTGCCCAACGAGCTTCCTCATCGCCAGCCGTGCCTTGTCCAACTCGCCGCCACGGGCGAGGCACTCGACATACCAGAACGAGCAGATGGTGAACGATGGCGCTGCCACGCTGCCGGCGTCCGTGTCCATTCCTTCAATATCGTATCGCCGCACCAACGAATCGCGAACGAGACGTGCTTCCACGAGACGCAAGGTCGATCGCCATCTAGGCTCTGTCGCGGCAATGAAGCCGACAAGCGGCATGACGAGACACGCTGCGTCGATCGAGCTGGAGCCTTTCACGCCGACAAAGGCACCCAGCCCCTCGTTCCAGAAGTTCGTGTCCACGTCGCGACGAATCGCGTCGCGTGTGTCGTCCCACCGGTCTCGAGGCGCCGGAAAACGGCGGCGATTCGCAACTCGCAGTGCACGGTCCACCGCGACCCAGCACATCACGCGCGAGTAGAGAAACTCCTGACAGCCGGTTCGAACTTCCCAAATACCCTGGTCTGGTCGCTGCCAGTTTCGGCACACCCACTCCGTCAAGTCGTTGACGTGTTTCCACGCCGAGCGCGATATCGGCTCGTTATGACCGTCGGCGAGATACAAGGCATCAATCAGCTCGCCGTAGATGTCGAGTTGGAGCTGATCGTACGCGGCGTTGCCGATGCGAACGGGGCTCGAGTTGCGATGCCCGGCCATATGGCTCAGCACGTTCTCCGTGAGATCTCGCCGCCCATCGATACCGTAGAAGCTTTGGAGCTCGCCTGGACTCTCCGATTCATCGCACCGCGTGGAGACCCAGCGCGTGAAGGCCTTCGCTTCACGCGTCAAGCCGAGCCTCACGAACGCATACACCGTGAACGAGGCATCGCGGATCCACGCATACCGAAAGTCCCAGTTACGCGCGCCGCCGATCAGTTCAGGCAGACCGAAGGTCGGCGCGGCAATGATCGCTCCGGTTCGCCGGCTCTGCAGAAGCTCGAGCACGAGCGCTGAGCGACGCGTTGCTTTCCGCCATTCGCCCGTGTCGGCACATTTGGCGATCGACCGGCGCCAGTAGACAATGGCCCGTCTCATCGCTCTCGCAGCCCATGTGACATCAGGTACCGCGGATTCATCTCCAACACGCCGGCCAAAAACAAAAACTGCGCGCTCTCCCGACCGCAGCTCGAATTCGGCTGTCACCGCATTGGCCGCGCCGTGGAGCGCAACGGTGCTCGTTAGGCTATACGCGTCGCCGAGTGGGCTGTCGAAGTACGCGCACCGTCCGCGAAGCGATATTGCTGGAACGACGCGTCCATAGTCGAGACGCGGCGCGCAGCTCATCCGAACTTTGCCTGCGCCACGCACGGCACGGACCAATCGCACGATGCGGCTCGCTGCCACCGCCCGCTCGATCGGCATGAAGTCCACCAGCTCGAGCTCCAGGTCCGCGAGGGCGAAGCGCGTGACGAGGACATTCGTATCCCGCACGTAGCGTTGCTCGCCGAGGGCTCCGTCGCCGACGGGTGCGATCGCAAAGGAGCCGCCGTGCTCCGCGTCCAACACGCGCGCGAACACCGTTGGCGAATCGAACTCCGGAAGACAGAGGAAATCAATTGTGCCGTCGCTCGCGACGAGCGCCGCCGTCTGAAGATCGCCGATCACTCCATGATCCGCGATCGCGGCGGACTCGTTGCGAGCCGGCGGCACGTCCCTCCGTTAGAGTCCGAGTTGCAAAGTTACGAACAGGTTGCGCGGCGGCAGCACATAATAATATGGCGTGTTGCCGCTTCCGTAACCGCTGCCATAGCGCTTCGAGTCCAGGAGGTTGTTGCCGCGAACCTCGAGGGCGTACCGGCTCCTGAAGTGCAATACGGCCGACGCATCGACGACATACGCCGTGGGCAGAATGAGACTCGGGTTGCCGGTATTATCGAGCTGCGACTGCCCGGTGTAGCGTCCCTCGGCCCAGAGCGAGAGCGCCCGCGCCGCGGTCCATTCGATGCGCTGCGCCGTCACGAGCGTCGGTGTCAACAGGGGCTCGACGTTGTGAAACGATTCTCCAGACGAGTCATCGGTATAGTCGGCGATGCGGGCACGCATGACCGTCGCATTTGCCGAGGCCTTGAGGGTTGGCGTTAGGCGATAGCTCGCGTCGAGCTCGACGCCGCGCCGATAGCTCGCGTGGACGTTCTTTCGGAGTGGAAGACCCTGGTAGCTCAGCGCGCCGATCGGCTCGATCTCATTGCGGAAATCCATCGAGAAGAGGTTCGCCTGGAGGTGTAGCGCGTCCGTCGATACGGTCACTCCCGTTTCGACATCATGGACCGTTTCCGGCTTCACCCTCGAGAAATCGCCCACGAATGCGACGTTCGATGTGTCGAGATTATCGAAACCGGCAAACATGTCGAGCCGCCCGGGCTCGCGACTCGTCGCCCCATAGGACGCATACGCGGAGACGATCGGTGTGAGCCGATACGTGAGACCCGCGTGCGGATTCAGGAACGTCCACGAGATCGACCGCCCGACGATGTCGGCGTGAATGTCGGGCACGTATCGGAACTCGGCCTGGCGCGCTTGGAGATCTCCGAAGAGCGTCGCCCGGCCGATGTCGTATGAGATTTTGGCGAACCCGCTCGCGTCGTTCTTGTGGCCCGTATTGAAATACACGTCGTTCACGAGGTCGGGCCGGATGAACGCGTAGTGATCGCGCGCATAACGATTCGCATTGACCCCGGCGTTCATGCGCAGCCGATCGCGCTGCCAGGTCCACGCGCTCGTGAGGCCGTACCACACAAAGTCGAGATGGTAGTTCCAGAGATCTGGGTCAATCGCAACGTCATAATTGCCGCTCGCCGAAATCCGATAGAGCGTTGTCGAAAGTGACGCATCGCCGAACAGGCGTGTGTACGCCGCAGACACGATCTGCTCGCCGAATCGATCGAGCTCGTCGGGCTGCAGTGGATTGATTCGGCGATCGTGAGCGAGATCCGTATCGGGTACGGCCAGATACGCCAGGGTGTCATGGAGCAGACCTGCCGTCGCCATCACTTTCACCACGTCGTGCGCGCCGAAATATCCCGCGCTCACCAGTCCCGAGCGCCCCAACACACCGGAGTGATAGCGATACCCGTTCGATTGGAGGTCCGTGAGCCGGCCATAGAACGCCAGACCATTGCTCAGCAGGCCAGAGCGATATTCTGCCTCACCGCGCTTCGATCCGAACGAGCCACCCTCCAGCTGAAGTTGCGCTGCGGCTGCGCTCGCGAGCGGCGCTGTCTCGAAGTTCATCGAGCCGGCGAATGACGCCGTTCCGGCGCTGCTCGTCCCGACGCCACGCTGGATCTGCACCGACTCGAGGCTGCTCGACAGATCCGGAAAATCGGCGAAGTAGAGCACCTGATCCTCGGGATCGTTCAACGGTATTCCGTCAATCGTTAGGTTGATGCGCGATTGATCGATGCCTCGCAGGCGCGTGTAGCTGTAGCCCCAGTAATTTCCCGTTTCGGCGTAGGACGTGATCGACGGGGTACCCTGGAGCAGCAGCGGTACCTCCTGGCCGAATGATCGTTGCTCGATCTCGTCGTGCGTCAACGTGCGCTGCGACACCGGAGCGCCCTCGTCCCCTGCGCCGCCGCGGAGTGCCGTCACCGTTACGCGCTCGAGCGCTCGCGGGGACGACGCAAGGGCAACGTCGACATTGGCCGAAGACACGACGAGCTCTCGCGTCGCATAGCCAACCCGCGAGAGGCGGAGTCGCGCCGGCGGCGCAGCATCGATCGTGAACCGTCCAGCGCTGTCGCTCAATGCTTGATGCCGCGATGAGACATCCATGACGACGACGCTCGCCACGGGCGCGCGCGACGTCGAATCGTGAACGACACCGACGATTCGCGCTGGTTGTTGCTGGAGGGCTGCCGAAATGAAAGACAACACGAGAAGTGGCGCGGTCATGGACGTGTCCTCGGCGCGACACGTCGTGCGCGGGCGCCCGCGTTGCGGGCGATCGGACGATGCGACATTTGTTTTTTTGACTCCCTACGCCGGTGCGAACCGGATCAGGTTCAACGGGACTCTCTCAGCCGACTCCCTTTGTGGCGTCGGCACCCCGGTCACCGGGAGAATCTAACTCGTGGATCGTGGGTCGTCGATCGATCCACGATTCACGATCCACGACTTGCGGTATCAGGTTTGCTTATGAGCCTGCCTGATCACGGTCAATCGCGCGGAATGCATCAATTCCAGTTCACACTCTTCATCGCCGGCGAATCACCGCGGTCGCAACGTGCGATCGCGAACTTGCGACGCATCGCCCAGGAACGGCTCGGCGGCGACTACGAGCTGACTGTCATCGATGTGCAGCAGCAGCCTGAGCGCGCGGAGGAAGAACGCATTCTCACGACGCCGACGCTCATAAAACGAGCGCCGGAGCCGCGCCGCCGTGTCACCGGAGATCTCACGAACGCCGAGCAAGTGCTCATCGCACTCTCGCTGATCGCCGACGAGGACAGTTAACGAATGGCCGCAAACAAGCACCACGACGGGATCGAGAAAGTAGCGACCGGAATTCCCGGCTTCGACATCGTCGCTCAGGGTGGGCTGCCGAGGGCCCGCGCCACACTCGTCGCCGGAACAGCGGGGAGCGGCAAGACGGTGTTTGTCACGAACTTTCTGGCGGCCGGCATCGAGCACTTCGGTGAGGGTGCTGTTCTGATCACCTTCGAGGATTCGCCTGCCGACATTCGCCAGAACATGCTCAGCTTCGGCTGGGACATCGCCCAGTGGGAGAAGGAAGGCAGATTCGCGTTTGTCGATGTCTCGCCCGAGCCGGCCAACGAAGCCACCGTTGTCGGCAGCTTCGACCTGGGCGGTTTGCTCTCACGAATCGAGCACGCCGTGCGCAAGACGAAAGCGTGCCGCGTCGCGCTGGATTCATTGAACGCGCTGTTCGTGCAATTCCCCGATCGTGCGTTGATGCGCGGCGAGCTCTTCCGAATCACGACCGCGCTCAAGCGATTGGGCATCACCGTGCTCTTCACCGCCGAGCGGGTCGAGGACTACGGAAGCCTCACCCAGTTCGGCGTCGAGGAATTC
>DATEGN010000004.1:0-15767 GCA_035280125.1 Gemmatimonadaceae bacterium
AGGATGAGCGGAAATTCAAGATCGTCCTCTGCCCACTCGCCGTCGCGGATCTTTGCGTCCCAAATGCCGACACCTGCAGCGTGCAGTGCGATGAGGACCTCGCGCGGGCCAGGCCGTGGCACCGGCACCGTATGCTTTTTCAGGACCGACGGCGGGCCGAACTTGTCGATCGCCATCGCTTCCATCTCCGCCGGAACGACCTCATGCTGTTGCTTCGATCTCGTGTGCCGAGTCATGTCATCGCCATCCGTGACGTCTCAGGAATAGCAACGCGAGTGCATTCGCCAGGCCAGTCTCGATGAGCATGCTCTCCTCCCGCTGGACCTACACTCTCAAGTTCGTCTACGCCCCGTTCTGCATGATCGCGATGGGTGCATTTCTGGTGTTCGGCGCGAGCGGTTTTCGTGGCGCGCACGGCGAATCGCCGCCTCCGCTATTTCCGTGGATCTTCGGCGCAGTCTGGTTCATCGCAGGCGTCGGTATTCTGCGCTTCGCGATCCCACTCAAGCGCGTCGAGCTGCGAGATGATCGCCTGTACGTCTCCAATTTCCGCCGCGAGTGGGAGGTCAGGCCGACGGACATTCTCTCTGTCCGACAGAGGCGATGGGTGAACGGGCGGCCGATTCGCGTCCAGCTGCGACGCGATCTCGAGGGACTCGGCTCGGGCTTCGTTTTCATTCCGCCGCGCCGGGCAATGTTCAAGTTCTGGCGAGAAGATCCTCAGGTCGACGAGCTCCGCCGGTACGCGGAAGGTGTGCGTTCCCTAGCGCGCGCCTAAAGCTCCATGTTGTGTTCAGCTCCCTGTAAACGCTGGCTCTTGTCGTGGCATCTCATCTCATCGTGAAGTCATGACACTCGCCGCGATTGACATGGGAGGGTACGATGAGAAAGAGCATTTGCGTTCTCTTGTTGATTGGGACCGCTGGCCTCGAGGCGTCGAGTCGAAACAATGGCGGTTGGGCCGTCGTGACGGTCGATGACCTTCCTGACTACGTCGTCGCGGGACAACCCTTCCAGCTCTCATTTGTCGTTCGTCAACACGGAATGACTCCGATCGATGGACTGCAACCGGTCATCGACGCAAAGCTCGCCACCAGCATTATCTCATTGAAGGCGAAGCACGCAACAGATTCCGGCCATTACGCGGCGACGCTGAATCTGACGCGCGCGGGAGACTGGACTGTAACGATTCAAAGCGGTTTCGGCGTGCAGTCGACGACGCAGGTCCCTCTGCGCGTAGTAGAGGGCGGTGCTTCGCCGCGTGCACTGTCTGACATCGAGCGTGGACGGCGACTCTTCATCGCGAAAGGCTGTTTCACCTGCCACGTGAACACCGAGGTGACGAACGCGCGGAGCCTGAGCGCCGGCCCGGAGCTCACCGGTCGGCGGTATCCTCCAGCGCCCCTCGCCAAGTTTCTCTCCAACCCTGACAGCTTCCCGTTGACACAGGTCGCGCGCCCCAGCTGGGTGAAAATGCCGACTTTGGGTCTCAAGGATCGCGAGATCGCGTCATTGGTCGCAATGATCAACAACGGCGGGCGAGATGTATCTGCTCGATAGCGCCATGTGACTCTTGCCGGCGGCTCGGGTTCGCTGTCGTTTGATGACATGCCCGCGTCCGACGTTGCGAACGCCACCCCTCTGACTCGACGCTCTTTTGTCGCGGCAGCTGCTGCCGCGACAGTAGGGGCGCACGGTATCAACCTCGTTGAGCAAGAGGTCGCGCACGACTCGAGCTCTCGATCGCGTGCGCCAAACGCGAACTTTGACCCCTGGATCGAAGTTGACCGCGCTGCACTGGCGGAGAATGTGCGCACGGTCTCGCGCTTAGCCGGTGGCCGGCCGATCATCGCCGTCGTCAAGAACAATGCGTATGGACTCGGCCTCGATGCGGGAGCGCACGTGTTTGCCGAGCTCCCTGAGGTATCGCTACTCGCGGTCGTTCGCTCCGATGAAGCACTGGCGCTGCGCAAAGCGGGCGTCCGTAAACCGATTCTGCTCATGGGACCGGCCACCGAAGATGAGCTGCTCGAGCTCGTCCCGCTCGACGTCGTGCAGTCGCCGTATCGCGACGCCGCTCCCGCCATACTCGGCCGTGTCGCGCAGCGCTTGGGGCGTCCGGTGCGCGTTCATTTGTACATCGACACAGGGATGCATCGAATGGGAATGCCCGTGGACCAGGCACTCGAGTGGGCCGAATCGCTCGTGCGTTCGCAGGGCGTACAGATCGAGGGCGCGTTCACCGAGCTCACCGAGGATGCGGACTTCGATCGACAACAAGCGACGCGGCTCCGCCAGCTGCAGTCGGCGGCCAAGGCGCGCGGCCTAACGATTCCCCTGCTTCACGCCGCATCGTCTGACGCGGTGATGCATCCTACGACAGAAACCTTTCTCGACGCCGTGCGACCGGGGCTCTCGCTCTACGGCGGCTACCCCTCGGAGGAATCGAGACAACGTGGAGAATTGCGTGCTGCTTATCGATTGCGAGCGCGTGTGATCCGCGTCGATCACCTCGCCGCGGGCGAGGGCGTGAGCTATCACCGACGATATGTCACCGAGCAACCCGCGTGGACAGCAACAATTGCGGTCGGGCACGTGGATGGCTACCCGACTGGCGCTGTGAAGGGCTGCGAAGTATTCGCAAACGGCCGGCTGTTTCCGGTCATTGGAACTGTGAGCGCGAGCCACACACTGATCAACCTTGGCAGCGACCAGTCGCTGCGCGTCGGCGACGACGTCACGCTTGTTGGCCCCGATCATCCCGCCATTCACCCTAACGAGATCGCCAAGCGAGCGGGGTGGCCGGAGTACAATATGTTCATGCATCTGTCGCCACGGCTGAGTCGACGTCTCGTCTAGCGGCGCATGATCGTTTGCCGAATTGTTGCGATCGCGTTCCTCGCGTCCGTTGGCGTCGGGTCTATCGCCGACGCGCAGGCTCGTACGGACCCCGATCTGCGGAATTGAGAGCTCGTCTCCTTACCGCCGCGCATCACATCCGGATACCGACGTTCTTCATTCACGCCGCGAACGACTACTCCACGGCGCCGGGCACCGCACTCGACGCACGATTGGCGCAGCTCGGCAAACCTCATCGGCTGAAGATTTATCCGGCAATTGGCCACACACCGGACGAAGGGCACGACTTTCCCTTCCTTGGGGTCCGTAGCTGGGAGCCGGACGTGTTCGCCTTTCTCGATCTGTACTTGAAAGCCGAGACGCGGTAACGATGGGCTAATGTGAATTCGGCTCCGAAGGCGGGACATTGGATAGGAACCCCTGAAGGTGCCGAATGTTTGCTGGCCGTCGGATTAGAGATCTCTCATTGTTCGTCTGGTTGATCGCCTGTGCCGCACTATCCGGAGTAGTCGGCGCTCAGCAGCCCACGGTCGCGACCGCGAGGGTCAAAACGCTGCCGGTCAAGGATCCTCAGCTCGCGACGATTCTCGGCGTGATCATCCCGGGTGGTGGGCAGCTGTACACCGCTCGATATGGAAAAGGGCTCGCCTTGCTGCTCGGGAGCGCCGCGGGTGTCGCCATCGCGGTCGATGCGAACCACAGCCGTTGCACGGTTGGTAAAACGTGCAACCGAGGAGCCGTCGAAGCGGTCGGCATTGGATCCGCGGCAGTCCTTTGGGCGTTCGGCTGGGCAACCGCGGCGCACGATGCGCGTCTCTTCAATACACAAAGGCTAAACCGGACTTCATTCGCGCCATTTCTCGATCGGCGTGAAGGCCGACTGCTCGCCGGACTCGAGCTGAAGACGCATTAGCGCACCCCGGCCTGTCGTGCCGACGAGCGAAGCGACGACCACGCTGCCTCGGAGTCAGTAAGCGTGGGCACCCACGTCAGCCACTCTGCATCCGCGGCACCACCGCATTGCGGGATCTTGCTGCAGACGTCGAGAATGCGCAGCATTGTGCGCTCATGTTGCCGGCGTAGTTAGGCGCGCCGCATCGGTGCTCGTGCACCGGCATGCACTCTCGAGACATTACACCCGGAGACAGACAATGCGCTCGAAGCGACCGACGCTGATCGCGATTGCCCTTTTCTCACTCGCCATCGCACGACCCGGAGTTGCGCAGGTACCCACGTCCGCGCCGAAAAGCGTTGTGCGACCGAAAGAGCTCCTCAATCAAGTTGTGACGGGGATGCCCCGAGACTCGGCGCAAGAGATTCGCGTCATCACGGCGATCTTTCACCCCGGCGACAAAACAGTCTTCCACACGCATCGGCGTCCGGTGACAGTCTATGTTCTCGAGGGAACTTTCACCCTCGAGATGGAGGATCGGAAGCCAGCCGTCGTGCACGCGGGTGAAGCGTTCGTCGAGCCGCCAAACGTGCGTATGACGGGTCATAACCACAGCGCCACAGAGAAGACGCGCGTCGTCGTCTTCTATGTCAGCGAGCCGGGTGCTCCATTCCTCGATTTGATCTCGTGATTGATTAGTCGCTGACCAACGGAACATCGAGGCACGAAGCCGCGCTCGGCGTAAGGTGGACGGGCAGCTCAACGATTCGGCCCCCTTATACGATATTCCCTAAGTCAGTCCCACAACACGGAGAACACGAACATGCGCAGAAGCATCGTCCCGCTCTGCGCAGCGCTGTCGCTGGTGGCCGCCGCGAGCGTCGCGGCCCAGCGGCCGGTGCTGCCAGGCGAGCGGGGCCGCGCGGGAGTCGCAGACAATCCCCGCGAAGACTCGACCGGCGTGCCCACGATCGAGAAGGTGTCCACGACGACCCACACCGTCACCATCGGCGGCCAGACGTTCAGCTACACGTCGAATGCGGGCACGATGATCATCCGCGATGACGAAGGCCGGCCGAAGGCCACCGTCTTCTACATCGCGTACACGCGCGACAAGGAGGACGCGGCGCGCCGGCCCGTCACCTTCTTCTTCAACGGCGGTCCCGGCTCGGCCTCCATCTGGCTCGACATGGGGCTCATGGCGCCTCGTCATCCGGAGATGGGCCCGAATGGCGCTCAGCCCGCGCCGCCATACGACCTCGTTGACAATCCGTACTCGCCGCTCGACGTCACTGATCTCGTTCAGATCGACGCGATGATGACCGGATACTCACGGCCCGGTCCCGGCGTGAAGGTGACGGATTTCACCGGCGCGACGAACGACGTTAAGATGTTCGGGCAGTTCATTCGCAACTATCTCGACAAGTACAATCGCTGGGCATCGCCCAAATATCTCTTCGGCGAGAGCTACGGAACGTTCCGTTCCGCGGGGCTCGCGTCCGAGTTGCAGAGCGGCGAAGGCATCGAGCTCAATGGCATCATGTTGCTCGGTACCGTGCTCGATTTTCAGAATATCCTAACGTCGGGCTCGAACGACTTGTCCTACGAGTGTTTCCTGCCGACCTACACGGCAACGGCGTGGTATCATAAGAAGTTGCCGGCCGACCTCCAGCGACTGAGCCTCGATCAGGCAGTTCAGCAAGCGCGAACCTACGCCTTTGGCGATTACATGGCGGCGCTCGCGAAGGGTAATACGCTATCGCAGGCCGACCGAAGCACAGTCGCCCAACAAGTCTCGCGACTCACCGGTGTTTCGCCTCAATACATCCTCAACACGAACCTGCGCGTAGATCCGGGGACCTTCCGCACTGAGCTGCTCCGCGGCAGCCGCGAAACTGTCGGCCGATACGATAGCCGCATGATCGGCCTCAATGGCAACGCGGCGAGCCAGCGTCAGGATTACGATCCGTCGGACGTTGCGCCGTCCGGCGCGTTCATGTCGGCGTTCATGCGCTATTTGCACGGAGAGCTCAATTACACGAGCGACTTGCAGTATTACATGGGCGGGCATGCGGGTCGCTGGGATTACACTTCGCTCATCGGCCCCGGCAACCTCGGAGGCGGTTACCCCAGCGAGACCGAATCGCTGCGGACGGCGATGGCAAAGAATCCGTACCTGCGCGTGATGGTTGGCGCGGGCTACTACGACATGGCAACGCCCTTCGCGAACGCCGAGTACACGTTCAATCATCTCGGGTACGACCAGACGTATCGCGACCGCGTCGAGTTCAAGTATTACGAGAGCGGTCACATGGCGTACTTGAATCAGGATTCGGCGAAGCAGCTCAAGTCGGACATCGCGACGTTCATCCGCACAACGGCGCATCCGGCGGGCACGACGGTGAGCCTGAAGTAGGTGGCGTTGTTGGTGATGGGTGGTTTGGTGGTTGGTGATTTCCAGGTACCAACCACCAGCCACCGCCCTTGCGCCAATAGCTCACGATGACGCCGGCTGATGGCCCCCGGCTAGTGAGAGCGTCGCGATGAACGCCTCCGGGGAACTCCAATCGCCGTCGAAGCGCGTGCCGTTGATGAAGAATGTCGGCGTTCCGTTCACGCCGCTGCGAACGCCCTGATGAAAATCGCTGCGGACCCTGGCGAGATAGAGGCCGTTCGCCAGCTCCGAGACATAACGCGTCACATCGAGTCCGAGCGATTCTCCGTAGGCAAGGAGGTGCCCGTCGTCGAGCGCGTCTTGATGCTCGAACAGCAGGTCGTGCATCTCCCAGAACTTCTGCTGGGCGCCCGCCGCCTCGGACGCCTCGGCGGCGTGCAGGGCGTGCGGATGAATCTCACTCAGTGGGAACTCACGCCAGATCACGGCGAGCGAATCACCCAATTGACGCTGCGCGGCTTTGACGATGGGATACGCGTGGCCACAATGCGGGCACTCGAAGTCGCCATACTCCACGAGGATGACCGGCGCGTCGAGCGAGCCGTCGATGTGATCGTCTTCGCTGACCGGAACGAGCAGCTGGGCCATCGTTAGGCTCTCACTTCGGCCGACGCCGACGCCCCTCCTGCGCGCGGAGACAGCGACTCGAGTGCCTGCAGGATGCCCGCCGCGCCTGGATTGACGTCGATCGGCGACAGATAGCTCCACCTGATCACACCCTCGCGATCGAGCACGAACAACGCGCGATCGCTCACACCCTCGTCAGTACGATAGGCACCGTAGGCGCGCGAGACTGCTCCCTTCGGTTCGAAATCGCTCAAAAGCGGAAAGTGCAAGTGCCGGTCGCGCGAGAATGCCTGGTGACACCATACACCGTCTACCGAGACGCCGAGGATGTCCGCACCGTATTGCTGGAATTCGAGCAGAATCTCGTTGTAGAGCACCATCTGGTCGCCACACACGGGACTGAAGTCCGCCGGGTAGAACGCGAGAATCAGCGGGTGTCCGCGCTGCTCGCTCAGCTTGAACGTCTTCTGCGGGCTCGAGCGCAACTCGAAATCAGGCGCCTGCGCGCCAGCACTGAGGATTCTGGATTGGTTGGGTTCCGTTGCCATGGGGCCTCCAAAGCCTAACGTGGGCCGACGCCGGCCGACTGCAGCGCGAAGTACGCATGAATGACGCGCTGCTCCTCCGTCGTCGGTACGAGTCCGCGCTGCCGAGGTGCGCCGTTCAATCCGCCCGAGGGGAGATGATCGATGACGATGCGGGGATTGTCGGTGTCCACTCGGACGGCTTCGACGGGAATCAGGATCCAGCGTTCGGCGTGACCGAGGTGAACGTCCCGCGCGACATGGACCTCGAGATATTTGACTGTCATCGTCGAGCTGTCGATGATGAGATCGTCGACTTTCCCGACACGACGATCGTCGGACAGCGTGAGCGGCCAATCCCGGAAGTCCGGCGTGGGGTCGTCGATGACGTAGTCCTCGTCGAGGTCGCCGAAGTGGACAAGCAGCCCGGGTGCGACCGCGGGAGCATCATCACGCTTCGGCTCGATGTGAATGGCGTTCGACATGGCGGCTCGTTCTCCTCTCGGGACGGACTGCAGGGTCGTGCACACCTGCAAGATCTTCGCTTGACGAGCCGCGCGGTGTCGGACCAACGGGAACGCGTCGCGGACGCCCGTTCGTAGGGAGAGCTTGCGTTTCCGCCTGCGCATATGGATCTCGTGACACGGCCGACGCCGCTTTTGTGCTGCGCTCACGCCCTCATTTTGCCGAGCGATACGCGACAATCCTTCCTCGTCGCCGAGGAAGGCGGAGTGCTGGAGCCTAACGTCAACGCGTGAAGAGTCCAGGATGGCGTAGCGTCCCAGTCCACGGACGCAACCACACCGTACCATTCCAGGCGTAGACGAGATATTTGTTGACCGAATCCATCTCCGCTGGCGCATACTGCGTGCGGTGACATGCGAATTCCTCACGCCCGGCTGTGAGGTCGCTCTCCTCGAATGGCACGCGCACGGTCAGCAGCGCCTCCGTCATCCCGTTCACTGACGCCAGGCCGCCATCGGGCAGACCAAGCATATGCAGCTGCCGCACGCCGAGTCGTGTTGCTGCGCATTGCGCTTCCTTGGCGCGCACGGCAGCCAGCTCGGCGCCAGCCGGGATCTTCGCGAAATCGCGAACGCCCTGTGAGCCGTCGGTGGCGATTACCAGGTGCGTCTCGCGCCCCTCTCTCGCGAGACGTGACAGTAATGGGCCGATGACGCGTTCGTCATCGGGGTGGGCGAACACGGCGACGATTGGCTGGCTCGATTGCGCCATCGCCGACGCGGCAAGGCTCGCGGCGAGCGTCGCGATCACGAGGCTAGAGAGGATTTTGTGCATGTTATAAACTGTAGCTGGAACCAGCCGAGCGCGCGAAGGATGATCATCATGAATCGAATGCAAGCGTTCATCGCCGCCATCGAACGCGGCGACGCCGCCGCGGTGCGTGCACTTCTTGCCGCGGATCCGATGCTGGCTACCGCACGTGATGACAGCGGCGCGACCGGTCTACATTTCGCGGCCTTCAAAGCGAATCGCGAGATCATCGATGCGCTCGTCGCCGCGGGCGCGGACGTGAATGCCCGCGACGGACGTCACGGCGCCACGCCTGCGGGTTGGGCCGTTCACATGCTGCGCGAGCGTGGCGGCTTGCTCGCGATCGAGATCGAGGATGTCCGATTTGCGATCGAGCGAGGAGATGCCGAATGGGTCGATCGTCTCGTGACCCGTCATCCGGCGCTCCTTCATGCTGTCGATCGTGACGGGAGGCCCCTGCGCGAGCTCGCGGACGCGAGTGGGAATGCGAGTATCCAGCAACTCTTTCGCGCTTTGGCATAGCATGCCGTCGTTGTTCTTCAACTCGTTCGTCAGGAAGGAACGTGAGAATTCGTGCGCTCTGTCGCGTCGCCGTCCCGCCGAGGTCAAGGCGCAAGTCTTCGTTTAAGGCATTGTCGGACGAACGTTAGGACCTGACGCTCCGACGACGTCGCGCTCCGATGGAACCGCAAGTGCGCACCGCGAGAACGAAAGCACGACGTCGTCGATACCGAGGGCCATCCGGCAAACGACAATGCTCTCACCAGCAACTCATCGTCTTCATGGTCGTCGCACCCATGCTGATCAACGGCAATCCTGCGGTGCCGCCCCAAGCGACGAATCTCGCCGCGCATCCTGACGAGCCCACGGACGTCACGCTCGGGATCGACCGCGACGGCTTCTATTTTCTCAACAAGCGTGGGATCACGTCGACCGTGCTCGAGGCTGAATTGCATCGTATATTCGCTTCTCGCCCAGATGATCGAGTTCTCTATCTTCGAGCGCATGAGCGGCTGGACTATGGCGTCGTGCACGAGGCGATGGACATCGCTGCCCGAAGTGGTGCGCGAGTCGTTGCCCTGGTTTCCGAGCTCCGCGTGTCGTCGAAGCAGCAGCGATGACGCCCGCCTCGCCCGGGTCGTGCCATGACCTCAGGCCACGAGCGCGACACGCGCATCCACACGACTTGCCTCATCCTCCTCGCCGTCGTCGGCAATCTCGTGCCAGGACTGCTCTTTCTGTACGGCCTTTTTCACGACTACTCATCCTCACTCGTCGCCGCGCTCTCCAATCGCGTCGCGCTCGCGTTTCTGCTCGACCTCATTATCTCCACGTTTCTCATTGCCTATCTGTTTGCGCGCAAGCCGCTCGGGCCAGTGAAGTGGCCCTGGTTCGTTGTCCTCACCTTTCTCGGCACGCTCGCCTTCGCGATCCCGCTCTTCCTCTGGCTCAACTGGCGCTGCCTGCCCGCGCCGCGTCCCCGATTCGCGGACTGGTGGCGCACCGTGTGACGGGCTCCCTTCCCTCTCGTCGGGAAGGGGGAACTAGGACGCGCGCCTTTGGTCCGACGACATCACCACTGCCGATGATCGCGTTTATCGGCAACGCGGTCGGCATGCTTGGCTCGGTCCCATCAGCGTCGCTGACGATCATGGGTGCGCGCGCGGCGCGACGCAGCGCGGTAGCCTCTGTAAGGACTGCCTAACGCCGACCGGCGCTTGCTATTACCGTCCGGCGTGGAATATTAGCTGTACCAGGAGGTTTCATGCCCGGACGCGACGTCAACGAAACAAGAGGCGCCATCGCCGAAGCAACCGACGCCGTGCTCGCGACGCTCTCGGCGCGGCTCGACGCACTGGTGGCCTCGTGGCAACTCGCGATCGACTCGAAGCGAAAAGCACCGGTCGGCAACGACAAGGTGAGGTCGCCGATGGAAGTGCTCGCGGAGCTCGAGAGCGAGCTCGCAAATCTCGAGCGACGTTGCGCGGACCAACGAGGGGCATCCGACGTCGAAGCCGAGGCGGCTCGCGAGTGGGAGCGTCGTGCAATGTTTGCGGTCCAAGATGGCCGCGACGATGTCGCGCGCGACGCGCTCAATCAGCTGCGGAATCATATGGACGCCGCGACGCGGCTCGCGACAGAAGCAAGCGAGTTGGAAGTGCTGCGTGACTCCTACCGCAATGCAGTGAAGGCCGTTCGAATGACGAACGCGAGCGTGGCGGCGGTGTGAGCAGCCCGCCCGCGAGTCGGGCGATCGGGCTAGGCTGCATGCGTCTCTCGACGCGCGCCGATCGCGACGACGAGCGTTCGATCGAAGTGATTCGCACGGCGCTCGACGCGGGCGCAACACTGCTCGATACGGCCGACGTGTACTGTCTCGACGAACACGACGTCGGACACAACGAGCGACTGGTCGCGCGGGCGCTCGATGGATGGAAGGGTGACCGCACACGCGTCACCATCGCGACGAAGGGTGGCATGCGTCGCCCAAACGGCGCCTGGGTCCCCGACGGCCGAGCCAAGCACCTTCGCGATGCCTGTGAGGCGAGTCGCCGCGCGCTCGAGGCAGACACGATCGACCTCTATCAGCTCCACGTCGTCGATCCGAAGGTTGCGATCGAGACCAGTGTTCGGGCGCTCGCCCGCTTGCGCGAACAAGGCAAGATCCGCGAGGTCGGGCTCTGCAACGTCACGGTGAGCCAAATTCGCGCGGCGCAAGCCATCGTACCCGTTGTGTGTGTCCAAGCGAGCCTGTCGCCACTCGATGATGAGAATTTGCGCAATGGTGTGGCCGAGTACTGTCGTGACGAGGGAATTCGTCTGATCGCGTATCGGCCACTCGGAGGCGACCGCGTTAGGCAGCTCGGAAAGAGCGCGACTCTTTCAAAGATTGCGGCAAAACTCGGCGTCACCGCCGAGGAGATCGCACTCGCCTGGCTCATGAGCTTTGGTGAGCGCGTCGTGCCCATTCCTGGCGCGACTCGCGTCGCTTCGGCATCATCACTCGCGGCGGCGCTCGCGGTCGAGCTGGATGACGACGACCGCGCACTCCTGGATGTGGAGTTTGCTGGACGCCTTCTCCGCGTGTCGCGCGCGAGGCGTCAACCCAGCGCGGACACCAATGCCGATGTCGTGCTGGTGATGGGAATGCCGGGAGCCGGCAAGACCGTTGTCGCCTGCGGTCTCGAATCGCAAGGCTTCGCGCGCCTCAATCGCGACGCCGTGGGTGGATCGTTGGCGGATCTCGTGCCGCAGCTCGACGAGCTGCTTGCCGGCAACGGGCAGTGCGTGGTACTCGACAATACGTATCCGACGAGAAAGTCGCGCAACGAGATCATCGAGACAGCGTGGCAGCGTGGCGCGCCGGTGCGGTGCATCTGGCTCACCACGGAGGTCGCCGACGCACAGATCAACAGCATTCTGCGCATGCTCGACGCCCATGGATCGTTGCCAACGCCCGAGCAGATCCGCGAGCTCGGCAAGCGTGACACGCGCTACCTGCTTCCCGATGCGCAGTTCCGCTACGAGCGCTCGCTCGAACCTCCCTCGCCGGAGGAAGGTTTCACATCAGTTGAAGTGCGAGACTTCATTCGCGTCCCAACTGACACGGGGCAACGAGCGATCATTCTCGACTTCGACGACTTGCTCGGCCGCGACGCTCCGGCCTTGGCCGCAAACGATGTCATTCTCGATGAGAGCCGGCGGCAGAAATTGATTGGAGACCGCAGTCAGGGCTGGCAGCTTTTCGTTCACGCCTGGCGGCCGCAAATCGCACGCAATGCGATGACGCGTGCGGACGTCGAGGCCTGCTTCGCGCGACTCCGCGACCTGCTTGGTGACGTGGACGTCGCGTGTTGTCCCCACGACGCGGGTCCACCCGTCTGTTGGTGCCGCAAGCCGATTCCGGGTTCGGTACTCGAGTTTGCGCGCCACCGCGACATCGCACTCACACATTCAATTGTCGTGGGGAGCTCGACGGCGGACCGAACGATGGCGGAACGCATCGGCGCTCGTTTCGTGCCCTCCGTTTCGTTCTTCACTTGATCACGCTCGTGATACAAACGCTCGAGACGTTTTCCTGACATCGCGCCGTGGCTTGGCAGCACGCGATCACGATGACGCCAATGAGATCATCAGTGAGTGGCCGGCGACATTCGCGCACGGATACGATCGGGTGGTTTTGATCTTTGGTCGCATTGCCGAAGGCACAGAGCAATCCGACTTTTTGCTGGATGCCAAAACGTGCCGCTGTCGCGTTGATCCTCGGGCTTGGCGTGCTCTACCTCGCTTGCGCGCGGCTTGGCCTCGCGATCAATGCCGTCGCCGGATTTGCAACGCTCGTTTGGCCACCAACGGGGATCGCAATCGCCGCGCTGTTGATCTTCGGCATTCCGATCTGGCCCGGCATCTTCCTCGGTGCGTTCATCGCGAACCTGACCGTCGGCGCGCCGCTCGTCGCGGCGCTCGGCATCGGTACCGGTAACACGCTCGAGGCAGTTGCTGCGGCGTACCTTCTCCGTCGCGCACCCGGTTTTACGCTGACGCTGGAGAGTGTTCGCGCCGCGGTCGGCCTGATCGTTATCGCCGCGATTTTCAGCACGCTCATCAGTTCCACTGTTGGCGTCATCAGCCTCTATTTCGGCGGCGTCATTTCCGAGACGCAGCTGCGCACTACCTGGCGCGCGTGGTGGATCGGCGACATGGTCGGCGCCCTCCTTGTTGCGCCGATCATCCTCGTCTGGAGCACACCGCCTCGTGCTCGCTTCGACCAGCATTGGATCGAGAAGATTGCGCTTTCCCTCACGGTCGTCGGAATCAGCGCCTTGGGCTTCTTCGGCGGCGTGCTCCGTGTTCCGACGCTTGCGACGCCATTTCATCACGCGGACCTGCTGCTCGCCATCCTGGGCTGGGCCGCCGTTCGCTTCGGGCAGCGTGGCACGGTGACCGCGGCGACTGTCGTTTCCACGACGGCTATTGCTGGAACGGTGTTCGGCTATGGGCCATTCGCCTTACCGGACCTCACTCAGAGTCTGTTTTCATTACAAACCTTCATGGGCCTTGTCGCCGCCACATTTCTTCTTCTCGGCGCGACGATCTCGGAACGACGCATCGCGGAGGATGATGCTCGTAAGGCACGCGAGGACGCGACGCGAGCCAATCTGGGCAAGTCCGAGTTTCTTGCGGTGATGAGTCACGAGCTGCGAACGCCGCTGAATGCGATCGCGGGATACGCCGAACTGCTCACGAGCGGCATTTTCGGTGCCCTCAACAAGAAGCAAAACAATGCGGTGACACGAATTCTCGAGAGCGAGAAGCAACTGCTCTCGGTGATCGACGAAGTCTTCGGTTTCGTTCGCGTCGAAAAGGGCGAGGTGACCGTCCAAAGGGTGCGGGTTCAAGTTTCGGCAGCGTTCGATGCCGTTCAGCCGCTCGTGGACGCCGAGTTTCGCCGAAAGCACTTCGTCTTGAAGCGCGACCTCGCGTGGCCGCGGCTCGCGGTTCAAGCGGATCCAAGGAGCCTTCAACAGATTCTGGTCAGCCTTCTGTCGAATGCGTCGAAGTACACACACGACGGCGGCATGATCACCCTTGGCGCGAAGCGCGAAGGGCCGCGCGTGCGCATCTGGGTCAGTGACACCGGCGTCGGCATCCCGAAGGAGGAGATCAAGCGAGTGTTCGAGCCGTTCTTTCAGGCGGAGCGAGGTCGGACGCGGCGTTACTCGGGCATCGGTCTTGGACTCACGATCGCGCGCGACCTCGCGCGCCGCATGGAGGGCGAGGTCACGATCACGAGCGAGGTCGGCAGCGGCACGACCGCCGCTGTCGTTCTGCCCGGTGCCAGAGATTAGATAATCATAAACTCGGCAGCTCGCCCTTCCGATCGCGATTGAGGTGCACGTAGCCTTCGGCAGCCGCGATGCCGATCTCGCGCCCACGCCATTGCGCCATGATCTCGTGATGCTCGCGCCAGATTCCCTTGCCGTCCTGACTGACATGGGCGAAGAGTGCCGACTTCTTTTGTTCGACGACCGTTGTGATGTCGACGTAAACGTTAGGCATGAACCCTTCCGTCTGGCTCCCGCTGTTCACCTCGAAGAAGTAGAGTGCCGGCGTGGGGCGCATCGTCATCCACGAGCGGATCGTGAGCATACTCGCAACCTGGTGATCCATGTGCGTGTCGATGGGCCAGTGCGTCAGCAGCAGATCAGGCTTGTGCGACGCAAGCAGCCTCGTCATTGCGTCCACGTGAGCGTGTGTCACTTCCGTCGCGCCGTCGATCTGACCGAAGAACACCGGCGTGGCCCCGATGATCTTGCACGCTGCCTCGCATTCCGCGGTGCGGATGCGGGCGGCCTCGTCGAGGGACTTGCCGGGAATCCCGCGCTCGCCGCGTGTCAGGTAGACGATGACGACCTTGTGGCCGGCGGTCGCGTAGCGCACGAGCGCGCCGCCGCACCCGGACTCCGGGTCGTCGGGATGGCCGCCGACACAGAGGACCGTTAGGCGAGCCGCACTTGTCACCACTGGTCCTCTGCTCAGCGGCAGCGTGCCCGCGGCGGCGATGGACTGCTTCACGAAAGTTCGACGGGAGAGGTCAGTCATAGTTCAGCCGAGTGCGGGGTGCGGACCTGAAACGCATTGTCACTCCGAAGGAAGCGCTCGTCGGAATGACCGGTGCATCATCTATTCTACCGATGTCCTCGCCAGACGGCGTCCTGCGTAGTATGCTTGCCCCGCCTAAAACGTTCGGACAGCCAGGCCCATGACCGAAGCAGCCTCGATTTCTGCCGAAAAAGCCGTCTCGATTCGCCTTGGACGCTGGTGGCAGTTGAGCCTCGGCGTGATCTGCATGTCGATGATTGCCAACCTGCAGTATGGGTGGACGCTCTTCGTCAATCCCATTCACGACACCCACGGCTGGAGTCTCTCCGCGATTCAGGTCGCGTTCACGATCTTCGTGCTCGTCGAGACGTGGCTCGTCCCAATCGAAGGGTACATCGTCGATAAAGTGGGTCCGCGCTTTGTCGGCGTTGCGGCAGGCATCCTCGTCGCGCTGGCGTGGGTGATCAACTCCGTCGCGAATACACTGCCGATGCTGTACGTCGGTGCGATCGTCGGCGGCATCGGCGCCGGCGCCGTCTACGGCGCGTGCGTTGGCAACGCGCTGAAGTGGTTCCCCGATCGCCGTGGGCTG
>DATEGN010000005.1:0-2044 GCA_035280125.1 Gemmatimonadaceae bacterium
GGGAACGCTGGGCCCGACCGCTGTCGCGTTTTTCACGGACAGTGTCTTTCGCAACCCGCTCGCGCTGCGATATTCGCTGGCGATCGTGAACGTGACTGGAATGCTGCTCACGATGGGGCTGCTCTGGTTTGGTATGTCGGCGTATCGACGCACGATTCAGAACATGCAACTGCTGAAGAGCGCGACCGAAGGTATCGCAACTATCGATGGCGAGACCGCGGCGACGACCGCCAACGCACTGCGGCGCTAACGGCGCGAATCGATGAGGGACGTCGCGCCGTTAGGCAGCTCTCGACGCTGCCAGTTGCACGCCTAGCTCTCGCGCCGCCTCGTCTGCCAGCCCTTTTTCGCTGCCCGGCTGCGCTCGGCGTGCGACATGCTTCCCGAGCTCGCGTCGCGCTTGCGGCGGCCCGAGCCCCCTTCCTTGTTGCCGCCGCCCGTTTGCTTGTTCACCGTCGCCCATGCGCGCCGCTCGGCCTCGTGCCTTCCGATACCGCGCTTCTCGTAGCCCTGCTCAATATGATCTTCCATCCTCTTCTGCTTGTCCGTGTATTTCGATTTGTCTCCACGAGGCATTGCAGATCTCCGATTGATGTCCCAAACAGCGCGTGCAACGAGTGTTCCGGAGTTGTTTGACGCTCAGTAGTCCCGCCGTCGGTTGCCGTGTTGCGAGTCGCCGCGCTTTGAGGGAAGCGCCCCCTGCAGTTGCGCCTTCGTGCAGCCATGGGCACGCGCTCTGCACAATTGTACCTGCCAACTTCTGGAGGATGCGGTGATGGAACGGAACGCGGACGACTACTCAGGCGGCGGCTCGGGTGCCGGCAGCGCGGGTGGATCGACGGGTGGTGGATACGGGAATACTGGTGATACGAGTGGCTCCGCCGGATATGGTGCTAGCGGATCGCCCTCGTCGAGCGGTTCGAGCTTCGGCGGCACGTCGGGGACCGGGACCGAAGGCGGCATGGCGGATCGCGCGCGCGACATCGCGAGCACCGCGAAGGACAAACTTGCTGACGTCGGATCCAGCGTGCGTGAAGGCGCGGGCAACGCGAAGAATAAACTTGCTGATGCACTCGAAAGCGGCGCCGACAAGCTTCGTCATCGAAGCGGCCGCGGTCAGCTGAATGCGTCGGCCGGATCGGCGGACGTCAGCGTCAGCACGGATGGCGCGGCGAACGTGAGTGGTCGCGTCGCCAGCGGAATGCAGGCGACGGCGGATTGGCTGCGAGACGCGGATCTCGACAACCTGCGCGAAGGAGTCGAGCGGCAGGTGAAGGAGCATCCAGGGCGATCGCTGCTCCTCGCCGTTGGACTGGGGTACCTCATCGGCAAAGCCTTTCGGAAGTAGGAGGCAATCATGACGGTCGGGGTGCGCCAGAACGGCCGTCGCTCGGTCGGCGCTCTCCTCCGCGATCTCGCGGAGGGCGGCGTCGATTTGGTGCGCGGTGAGGTTGGTCTCGCACGTGTCGAGACCGTCGAGGCGCTGAATTCCATCGGGCGCGGCTCGGCACTCGTCGCTACCGCGGCCGTGCTGGCATTGCTCGGTGTGCTCGAGCTGATTGGTGGCCTGATCCTGCTCGCTGGCGATCAGTGGCTGCCGCGTGATCTGTACTGGCTCGCGTCGCTCATTGTCGCGGTGATTACCGGCGCGGCGGCGATATGGTTTGCGCGGCGCGGGATGTCATTCCTGTCGCCGTCGGAGCTCGCTCCGCGCGAGACGGTGACAACGATTCGCGAGACGAGGGAGGAACTCGTCTCTGCCGTTAGGCACTGAGCCTCACGCGAATGTTCAGACCCTAAGCCTTCAATATCGGAGATTCCCCGCAATGGCTGAGACAACGGCCGACGTCCGCCGTGACATCGAACAGACGCGTGAGCGCATGTCGACCACGCTCACCGAGCTCGAGCAGCGGCTGAACGTGGTGCAGGTCGTGCGTGAGCATCCGTGGGCTGCAATCGCCCTCGCGTTCGGTGCTGGCCTCGCGCTGAGTGCGAGTGGCGCCGACAAGAAAGCCGCCATGGCCACCGTCGCGGCGACGAAAGG
>DATEGN010000006.1:0-2774 GCA_035280125.1 Gemmatimonadaceae bacterium
ATGACAATCCTCCTCTTCTGTGACTCCTTGATTGGAGTCTGCAGAGCGCTTAACGGGATCCGTTCTCCGCCTCGCGAGCCACGATCAGGCTGTTCTCGACCTCGAAGACGCCCGTCACTTCCCGAGCGCGTACTTCTGCGAGCTGCCGGTCGCTCGCGTTGTCGACGATGCCGAGCAGCATCATTCGTCCGTTCTTCACGATGATGTGGATGGGATATCTGCCGACTGGCTGCATACCTGGGAAGTGCCGCTCGTCTCTCAGTTCCTGCAGCACGCCGTACACGCCGCCAGGGGCGTACCGCGACAGGAAATCGTCGGTGTAGATGCGGTAGTAGGTGGCCCAGCGGATTCGGTCGTCATTCTGAGAGGCGGGCAGCACCTCAATCTCGTTGCCGACCTCGACGACGCCGGTCGCGCGCTTCGCGGCCATTTCCGCATCCGCCTTCAGCCTTCCTTCGAAGCTGTAGCCGGCGAGATAGACCGTGCCGCCGTTCACTCGGAAGACGATGTAGTCGAACACGCCGTAGTACGGAAGGCGCTCGAGCGTGCGCTTCACTGAACGCACGGTCTCATCTGGCGTGACGCTCTGCGCCCGACCGCTCGTGGCCCCGATTGTTCCTAGAAGCGCCAGGCTGAAGAGGCCTGTGCGCCATGCGCGAATGGAAGCCTTCATCGTTCTCCTCCTGTCTGTGACTCCTGAATTGGAGTCGGCAGGAGCGATGATAGGAAGTGGAGAAGCGGGCCGCTATTGTAGGTTTATTTAGACGCGGCTACTGTTCTGACAACGCGTTCGTGATCGCGGTGAGCAAGGCGGCGCCGTCGAATGGCTTGTCGAAGAATGCCGTGGCGCCCTCCCGCAGCGCTCTATTCCGTACGGCATCGTCGCCGTGCGCTGAAATGAACACGACAGGCAGTTCCGGACGCGCAAGCCGAATGCGGCGTTGCAACTCGAGGCCGTCGACGCCAGGCATCTGAACGTCGGCGATGACGCACGCGGCCGCCGCCAGTGCTGGTGACTGAAGAAATTCTTCGGCCGAGGTGAACGACTGCTGGGCGTAACCGGCAGACTCCATCAACATGGCAATGGAGTCGAGCACTCGCCGGTCGTCGTCCACACTTACTACGATCGGCCTCATGGAAACGATGATAGAAAACGGCGAAGGCGAGCGCTACTAAAGGATCATTTAGACGACAGCGGGTGCGGCGGAATGCCCAGTTTGTCGGCCATTCTCACGAGCTCGGCGAGTGACCGCGCCTCCATCTTCCGCATGATCGCCCCGCGATGGACACCGATCGTGATCTCGCTCGTCCCGAGATCGCCGGCCGTCTGCTTGTTCAGAAAGCCTGCCACGACGAAGGGCAAGACTTCACGTTCGCGCGGAGTCAGCCGATCGTAATGCGCCTGCAGCTTGGCAACCTCCAAGCGCTTCAGCCGCGCCGCTCTGTCGAGCGCGATGGCCGTGTCGATCGCGCGCAGTAATTCGTCTTCGCCGAACGGCTTCGAGAGGAACTCTACGGCTCCAGCCTTCATCGCGCGAACCGATGACGGGATATCGCCATAGCCGGTGATGAACACGATCGGTGGTGCGATCGTCGAGGCCAACTCTTCCTGCAGCTCGAGACCGTTGATGTCAGGAAGCTCCAGATCGAGCACGAGGCACGCTGGTGAGTCGGGCTTGTCGGATTCGAGAAACGTACGAGCGCATTCGAAGGCCTGCACGCGTAGACCGTTCGACGAGAGGAGATCCGTCAGCGCCTCTCGAACGCGCGAATCGTCATCCACCACGAATACGATCGGCGTGTCGGTCGTCATGGTGTCGTCGCTGATGCAACCGGCAGTCTGAAACAGAACGTCGTACCAGGGCCTTCGCTTGAGGCGACCCAGAGCCTGCCGTGATGCGCGTCGACGATCGACCGGCAAATCGCCAGGCCCATACCCATCCCATTGGTCTTTGTCGAGTAGAACGGCTCAAAGGCTCGTTCGGGATCCATGAGCCCGACTCCCGTATCTCGTATTTCCACCACGACGCCGTCTGGGCCGTCCTGCCGCGCTGTGATCCGCAGCCCTCTCTCACGATCGCGAATGGAGTCCATCGCATCGAGCGCGTTGGCGAAGAGATTGAACAGCAGGTGCTGGATCTGAACGCGATCGGCGATCACGGCAGGCAAGCCGACGGCCAAATCTCGCGTGACGGCCACTCGCCTTTTTGATACCTCACGCTCGAGGAGATTGAGCACGTCGTCGATGATCTCCACGATGTGGACTGGACTCGCCTGCAAGGGGGCCCGCTTGAAGAGCGCGCGCACGCGGCGGACGACTTCGCCCGCATCCTTTCCGTCGCGGACGATTCGCTCGGCCGCCTGCCGGGCCATCACGAGATTCGGTGGTTCCGCGGACAGCCAGCGCAGGCACGCGTGTGCGGTGGCGACGACGGCTGCGAGCGGCTGGTTGACCTCGTGGGCAATGGATGCGGCGAGTTCGCCGACGGTCGCCGTCTGCGCGGCTCGCGCGAGTTGTGTCTCCGTCCGACGCAGCGCTTCCTCGACGTTCTTAGAATCCTCGATATCGACGAGGAGACCGTACCACTGGGTTGGCTGGCCGTCGCTCGTCCGACCCAGTTGTCCCGGCACATAGAACCATCGGTAGACGCCGTCGGCGCGCCGCAGTCGGTACTGATTCTCGAGAGGTGCGCCGGTCGCGACCGAGCGCCTCCAATTGTCGATCGCGGCGGGCCGATCGTCGGGGTGGACGTACTCGAGCCACCCGTTGCCCC
>DATEGN010000007.1:0-4816 GCA_035280125.1 Gemmatimonadaceae bacterium
GCGACAGTCGTCGACACGAGGTCATCGCCGCGCTTCGCCGCGGGGTTCATTCCGGGAACGATCAACATTCCCGCCGGCCGTTCCTTCACGACGTGGGCTGGCTCGCTGCTCTCGCCGGATCGCGACACCGTCATCATCGCCGAAAGCGAAGGACGCGTGCGGGCGCTCGTTCGCGAGCTCTCGCTCATCGGTCTCGACTCCGTTACTACGTGGGCGAAAACGGACGTCATCGAAGCCTGGCAGAGCGCAGGGCGCGATATCGAACGGGTGCGCGCCGTAGACGCGAATGCCCTTGCCGAGCTCGATGACGTCGAGGTCATCGACGTGCGCGCCGAATCCGAGTGGGAGGGCGGGCGAATTCCTGGTGCGCGCCACATCTTTCTTGGCGACTTGCTGGACGAGAGCGAGAAGTTGCCGCGCGACCGAATGCTTGTGATCGCGTGTCAGGGTGGCTCACGATCGTCGATTGGCGCGAGTCTGCTGAGGGCCCGCGGTTTCAAGAACATCATCAACTTCACGGGTGGCTTCGCGGAATGGCGCAAGGCTGGATTGCCGGTCGAGACCGACGGGTCGGCGTCGCAGACATCGCGGTAGCGTTCCAGGAGGAGGTATGGCGGAGCAGTCAAAGACGGTCCTGATTCTCGTTGGGCCGGAGTACGAGGATCTCGAGGTGTGGTACCCGAAGTTGCGATTGGAGGAGGCAGGCTTCGTGACGAAGCTCGCCGGCATGGGCGAGAACACGTATCGCGGAAAGCACGGCTATCCGGCGAAAATGGACGGACACGTGCGCGACTTCGCCGCGGGAGATCTGGCCGGAATCATCGCGCCGGGCGGCTGGGCACCGGACAAGCTGCGTCGGGATCTGGATGTCCTCACGCGCGTCCGCGAGGTGCATGCCGCCGGCAAGCTGGTGGGAACCATTTGTCACGGTCCGTGGATCCTCATCTCCGCCGGGATCGTGCGTGGCCGAACGCTGACGTCGACCGTCGGCATTCGCGACGACGTGATCAACGCGGGCGCGACGTGGGTCGATCGGCCGACCGTCACCGACGGCAATCTCGTGAGTGCGCGAGTGCCCGCTGATCTTCCGGCATTTTGCGTCGCCATGCTCGACGTCCTCGAGGGACAGCGTTCACGGCTCCCTTTCCCGACCGGACGTCCGGAGTTGAAGCTCTCTACCTAACGAGTGATCATGCGCTCATTGTCGGTGTTTGCCGCGTTGGTTCCTTCACTGCTCTTCGCGCAGCGCCCTCAGGCTCCAGCGCCCCGCGACAAGGCCACCCTCCTTGTACCGTCGCGCGTCTGGGATGGCGTCGAGAACCAGCCCCACGACGGGTGGGCGGTCCTGGTGCGCGGGGATCGTATCGAAGCGGTGGGGCCACGCGCGCAGCTCAACGTCCCAAATGATGCATCGACGATCGATCTCGCCGGGACGACGTTGCTCCCGGGGTTGATCGAGGGACACTCACACCTGCTTCTGCACCCGTACAACGAGACGCCGTGGGACGATCAGGTGTTGCACGAGGCACTGGCGCTTCGTGTCGCGCGCGCGGTGAATCACGCCCGAGCAACGCTCATGGCTGGTTGGACCACCGTGCGCGATCTTGGCACCGAAGGCGCCGGCTACGCGGACGTCGGACTCAAGCAAGCGATCAATCAAGGAATCGTTCCGGGTCCGCGAATGGTCGTCACGACGCGCGCTATTGTCGCAACGGGTAGCTATGCGCCCAAGGGATTCACGCCCGAGCACATCGACGAGATCCCGCAAGGCGCCGAGGAGGCAGGCAGCGCCGAAGATTTGTCACGCATCATTCGCGACCAGATCAAACACGGCGCGGACTGGATCAAGATCTACGCGGACTATCGCTGGGGACCTAACGGCGAAACGATGCCGACGTTCACCGCGGAGGAGCTCAAACTCGCGGTCGAAGTCGCGGGAAGCTCCGGCCGATCGGTCACGGTGCATTCGTCGACTGCCGAGGGCATGCGTCGGGCAATCGAGGCCGGCGTCACTTCTATAGAACATGGCGACAACGGCACACCCGACGTGTTCAAAGCGATGGCCCAGAAAGGGATCTATCTCTGCCCAACGGTGGCGGCGGGAGATGCGATTCTGTCGTATCGCGGCTGGCGGCGCGGGGTCGATCCTGACCCGGCGAGCATTCGGGAGAAGAAAGCGAGCTTCAAGGAAGCACTCGACGCGGGCGTCCCGATCTGCAACGGCAGCGACGTCGGCGTGTTCACGCACGGGGACAATGCGCGTGAGCTGGAGCTGATGGTGAGCTACGGAATGACGCCGGTGCAAGCGCTCCGCGCGGCGACGTCGACGAATGCAAAGATGCTGCACTGGGAGCAGAAGGCCGGCGCGGTGAAGCCGGGTCTGTGGGCGGATCTGATCGCGGTTCAGGGCGATCCGACGCGAGATATCTCCGCCACTCGGCGAGTGCAGTTCGTCATGAAGGGCGGCGTGGTGTACAAGCAGGGCGGCGTCGAGGTGAAGGAGCCGAGCAAGGCGAATTAAGCGCCAATTTGTATGGTTCTTCCGTGGGATCTGCTGCAGCTAGACATGCGAGAAGGCGATTGGCCGCGTGAGCGTCTGTCGCGGTCGGCGAGGTGAGTTGTTCTGTTAGCGGAACGATTCGATTTGCTCGCGATAGATGTGTTCCCGCGAGCGGTGGCAGTCGCGCGTACAGCGGAAAGAGTTGTGATCGTCATCGGAGTAAGGGGAGCGGTAAGCGGACGAGTTGTATCGCTTAGCGGTGCGAAGCGATCTGTGAGCGGACGGGAAGTGTCGATCAGTGGTGCGGACGTAAGCGCGAGCGGAGCGAGTGGTTTCGTGAGCGGTGCAAACAGAGAAGTCGCCGGAGCACTTGTCCCACAACCGTGACCGATCGGGAAATCGTCGATGCGGTGCGTTCCGCGACGGATGGTGAGCGATCCGTCAGCGGAACAAAGCGACCTGCTTGTGGAATGAGCGGTGCGGTCGTCGATGCGTTGCGTTCCGCAACCGATCCTGAGCGATCCGTTCGCGGAACGAAACGACCTGCGAGCGGACAAATTGTTTTCGTGACCGGAACGAGCGTACCGATGGCCGGTTCAGTCGGCGCGATGAGGGGAGCGGGCGCATCGGTCGTGAGACGCGACGTATCAGCACCCGGACGACGCGGCACGATCGTCGGATCGCGCGTACCTGCCGGCGGAGCGCGCGCTAGTGCCATCGGAATTCGCGCACTTGCCATCGGATCGCGCGCTCTTGCCACCGGAATTCGCGCACCTGCCATCGGATCGCGCGCTCTTGCCATCGGAATTCGCGCACCTGCCATCGGATCGCGCGCTCTTGCCTCCGAAACTCGCGCACTTGCCATCGGATCGCGCGCTCTTGCCTCAGGAACACGCTAGCGAGCCAGCGAGCTGAGCGCTCTCGTTAGTGAACCGCCGCTTCGAGGAGGCGGAAAAAAGTTTCGGCGCTTCTGCGCGGTGAACGGACGGTTAGAGTGGCGGCTCCAGCGACGCGGCAGTATTGGGGCGCGTCGCCGCGACCGCGCGCAAGCGCGCGAATACATAGAAGGTCAGCGGGCCAAGGACGATCGCGACGGCGGTGCCGACGAGTGCGGGCAGACCGTACTCGCCATCTCGGAACGACAGAGCGACGACGAGTACGAGCACGAGCATCGGCAGCGCGGCGAGCACGGCGACGCTGTTCGCGTCCACAGGAATGCGGAAGGCACCGCGAAGCGTCGGCTCACGGCGACGCAACATGACGAGCGACGCGAACTCGAGCGACAAGGCCAGAGAGTACAACAGAACGTCGGCGACCACGAGGCTGCCGAACGGGATGAGGACGAACGCCGAGTAGACTAGCGCCGACACGAGCACCGCGTTCCGCGGCGTACCATTGCGATCGGTGCGCGCGAGGGGAGCCGGTAGATACCCGTCGTCAGCAATCACGAACGGCACGCGCGAGTACGATAGCAGCAGTGCATTGAAGAGCGCGAGCGCGCTCACCATGCCGGCAACCGCGATCCAGATGGCAAGCGGCGTCCCGAAAAGTCCCCCGGCACTCCGTGCGATTTCCGGCCAGCCGCCCTCCGTCCAACTGCGCCAGTCCGTCGCGCCTAACGCTGGCAGCAATGGCACGAAGTAACTCAAAACGACCAGTGGCAACGCAAACCCAAGCGCGCGAGGATACGTTCGCGACGCGTCGAGCACCTCACCCTGTGCCGTCGACGCGTTATCCCAGCCGATGTAGTTCCAGAGAGCAATGGACAAGCCGACAGCGAGGCCGTTGACGACATTGCGGCCCGGGGCGGCAAAGGGATGCCAGGGAATGTGCGTCACGTGCGGCAGCGCGGCGATGGCGAGCGCAAGAAAGCCCGTGACGACGAACAATCCGGCGACGACCGATGTTCGGCCAACTCGAAAAGCGCCACGGAGATTGATCGCCGTCGCGCTCCAGATGACGAGCAGGGCGATGATCCAACGCTCCACTCTGCCTAACGACGGGACGAAGTACCCGAGATACTGGTTGAACAGCACCGGATAGATCGCCATGTCGACGAGCGAGTACATCCAGGTGAGCCAGCCGTTCTGATAGGCCCAGAACTGACCGAACGCCCGCTGCACCCAGCGATAGTACCCACCCTCGAGCGGCAGCATGCTCGCGAGCTCGCCGACGATCAGTACCTCGGGAATCGAGTAGACGAGCGGCACGAGCAGCAGAATCAGCAGCGCGAGCCCGGGCCCGACCTCGTGCACCAACGTCTCCGTCGTGAATGCGCCGCCGGAGGTGCTGAAATAGAGAATGAAGACGAGCGGC
>DATEGN010000008.1:0-2284 GCA_035280125.1 Gemmatimonadaceae bacterium
GATCATCGCCGAGGAGCCACACGCCATGCCGAGCATGTAGCAGACGTCGACTGCATCGGAGACCGTCGCGCCGTCGCCGCCTAGTTCGGCCGGCACCAGCATGCTGAGAAGGCGATGTTGTCGCGCTGCGGAAAAGGCTTCAAATGGAAACCGCGATTCGCAATCGACTTCCGCCGCATGCTCCGCGGCTGCTGCGGCGACCGAGCGGGCGCGCACGCATGGATGCTCCGCGCGAATGGCCGTGGCGTCGGGTGCATCGAGGGTCTTCATGCGCAGCGCCTCCACATCGAGGGTTAGCTTCGTTTGTTTTTGGGCGCGCTGTTCAGCCAAAAGCGCGCCAACACGATCTGTTTAGGGGAAAAGCAGTGAACGCTAAATTGGCGACCGCGGTCACCGAAATTTCAGAAAACATCGTCGGAGCGGTCCCAGCTTTGCACAGGCTGCGACGCCATGATTTCGTCACTCGGGCCGATGTGGTCGCTTGAAACGGCGTCGACCGACTCCGCAAGGACGCCAGCGGAGAATCGGGGTCAGCCTGGAATTAGCATCATCGTAACGTCGAGCAACGGCGCGATACACCTTCGTCGTTGTCTCGAGCGGTTCTGCAGCTGCTGGTTCGAGGCCCGCGCCGAGGTGATTGTCGTGCACGCGGGAGCAGCCTCCGAGGTTTCATCGCTCCCGCAAGAATTCGCGAACGTGACTTGGCTCGGCACAGAGTCGGGGGTGCGACAGACCGACCTCCGCCGTATGGGCTTCGAACGAAGCAGTCGAGACATCGTTCTCTTCATCGATGATCGCGAGACGGAGCGACACGAGTGGGCCGCGACGCTCTGTCGGAACTGGCTCGCGTGGGCCGACATCGGTGGACGGGTCATCAACGCGCCGACGTGTGGCGCGGAAGGAGATCAGTCTGTTCCGTATCCATATATCTCCGTCGTGATGCCAGTCCGCGACGGAGGCCCCGGATTGACGCTGGCGCTGCAGGCACTTGCACTGAGCGACCTGCCCCGCCAGGCGTGGGAGCTCGTCGTTGTCGATGACGGCAGTGCGGACGACACGGCGGCCGTCGCGGCGCAATACGCTGACAAGCTGCTCAGGCTTCGGGCAGGGGCACGAGGCCCAGGTTACGCCCGCAATCGCGGTTACGAGTTGACTCTTGGCGAGTGCATCGCGTTCGTGAATGCCGACGTCATGGTCGAGACGAATACGCTGCGGAACAGCCTAACGGTTCTGAGCGACAATCCGGATATCGGTGCCGTTTTCGGTGTGTGCGACGCGTCGTCGACGACGAGCGGGTTTCTCTCCGACTACCGGAGCCTGGTGCAGCGATATTATCGCGGCAAGGACGCTGACGATGCATGCATGTTTTCGTCGGCATGCGGGATCATCCGAAGTTCGGTATTCGAGCGAGCCGGCGGATATAACGAATGGCACTTCTCGAGACGCCAACTCGAGGAACTGGAGATCGGACAGCGGATTCGCGCACTGGGTCAACGGATCACGCTGCACCCGAGTATTGAAGCAACCCATCTTCGCAAGTGGACGGTTCGACGAATGGTTGCGACCGAGATCTTCGATCGGGCGGTGCCATGGATGCGCCTAACGAAGCGCCAGCTGACACAAGATCGTGGCGGCGGCCGTGCAGCGCGAGCCGCAAAGCATGTCAACATCGCCGTCAGCTGGCTCGGTGCCCTCTGTGCGGCGCTCGCGTGGTCAATGCACAGCCCTCCATTGAGTCTCGCTGCCCTTGGGTGCATCGTTACCGTACTCGTGATCGGTGCGCCACGATTCGCCTTTTTCGGACGTGAACGCGGCATCGGATTCGCCGCGGTGAGCCTGCCGGTGGACCTGCTGTACTATCTTGCTGCCGGCGTCGGCGTTCTGTTCGGTTGGATCGCGCGTCAGGCAATCGGCGATCCGACGCCGGGCGCGGTCGCTGAGGCGTTCGCCGAGATGGGAGTGAAGCGATGGCCTCCCGTTCCGGTGAAGCGTGTTGCTCGACCCTCTCTCTTCTCGTCCGTCGTCGCGGGTGCATCGATCGGCCCACGATCGTCGGGAGTTGCCGACTTTGGGTTTCCCGCACCGGAATCGGCGACGGGCCAGCACGACGCCGATAGCTCACAAGCCATTTCGTGACGGCCGACACTTACCGTTGTAGAGCCGAATCGCAGCGGGGGATCGGCTGCGGCCACGAATGTGCTTGGGTATTGGGGCGGAGCGCTGTGGTTCTTGGCCTCAGTACCAACTTTGCTGCTGGAGATATGCGTAGAGATGGGCGGGTGTA
>DATEGN010000009.1:0-15524 GCA_035280125.1 Gemmatimonadaceae bacterium
TGGGGCTGCTAAAATCATGCCTAGCTACGGGAGAACTAAACTACTCTGTCGCAAAACTGTACGGCGCCCGCGGCCCGCCAACAATGACTCTGAACTTGTCGCCAACATCAACCTCGGAAAGCAAGAGCCGATACCGCTCCAGATGGTCGCGATAAACGAGATGCGCAATCGAGACGACGCTCGACGAGCTGGATCGGATTTCGCCTCGGGTCACTTCAGATACTGCCATGGTGACCTGCTCTGTTACTCGGCGTGCATCAGCGTAGCGTTGCTCTTCACGTCGGGTGCGCTCGCGCACCGCTTCGAGGTATCGTCGACCCGCTGCGGGTTCGTCCAGTCCCGGCCGATTGGTCGCGTGTTCGGCGGCCCGACTTGTGGGTATGAGGAGCACGGACATCTCGACCGCGCCAGCGACTCGCTCCAGACGATCGAGCAGTTGCACGCGGCGTTTTTGTAGATCGGCACGGAGAGCGTCGTCGTTACCGAAGTGAGTCCGGAATCGCGCGGGAAGCGGCGTGCGTCCAGTCGCTAGCGCCGCTTCGACAACCTCGTTATGCACGATCGCGAGTTTGGCCAGTGCGTTTCCGGTGGCATGAAAACTCATCTCTTCGATCGTCGCTACCCATGCTTCGAGGGCCTCTTGCACGACTGTCCGCACAAGGGTCCCGGCAAGGCCCGTGAGACCGGAAGGGAATGCCTCAGTCTTCGGCGGAGCCAGGACGCAGTAGAGGTACGTCACCATTCTGGCGTGAATTGGACCGCTCCAGCGCCGTCTGCACTGAAGTGAGAATGAGCTTCAAATCGAGCGAAAGGAGATCGATGTCGGCGATGGAAATCGTGACCTGCCCCGATATGACCAGGCCTTTGTCGAGAACGTGATTGATCAAATCGCCGAGGATGAGCTGATGGTCGTCGAGCTCGTCGTCATTCGGGCCGTTAGGCATCATCGGCGCTGTGAGCAGACGGGCCTTGAACGAAGTGATATAACGGCCAAGGCCCAGTGAAGTCGAAACGAAAGCCGCGCGCCGCGTGTCGCCCGACGACGTCCGTGAGCTCGCGTTGGAATTGCTCGAGCATTTCCGGCGCGACGAGAAATGCCGCGTCGAGAATCAATGGGGCATCGCCCAGGCGAGCGCCGCGAGCCGCAATGCGGTTCTGGGTCGTGTCGATCGCTAGGGGCCGGAGCGCCTCGACAACATCACGTGACACTCGAGCGCTAATCGACGTCAGCTCGTTCTTGCGTTCGGTGTCGAGCTTCCGCTCCAGCAAATAGCGTTGACCAGGCGCCGCCGAAGCCGCCGCGTCGCGAAGCTCGGCCAATCGGGGGCTGAAGTCGGCAGCGGACTTTGTGAGCTCGGCGTCGATGCGGTACACACGCAATGCGTATTCGCGACCCGAGCCGGCCCGCTCGAGGGCTCCCGAGAGTTGCTCGCGTCGATCCTCGAGCATTTTTTGTACGGCCGTCGCGCTGCTGAACAACGAAAAAATGGGCAGCGGCACCACTGGCCCATGATCGCTCGCCCACGTCAAAACGCGATCGTGAGCCACCGCGCGTGGGGCGAGCCATTCGACGTCTTCTGTCGCGCGCTCGAGGGTCTCAGGCGCATACTGCTCTCCGTCGAGACGCGCGACGAGCGCCGCGAGCTCGCGATGCGAACATAGCTCGACCGCGACGTCATCCAATCCGCCGGGCGCCCGAGCCACCTCGAACCCCGCGCGAACGACGCCATAGACGTACCAGATTTCGCCAGGAGCGGGCATCAGACTCGAGAAGAAGATCCTGTTGTGCGCTAATCTTGCCGCCGCCAACGTTCGCACCAGTCGCGGATCGCGGCAACGCCAACGGGTGGTGGATCAATCTCAGGGGCGAGGACAACCGGCGTCCTCCCGTTGACGCGTGGGTCGTTTCTCTCAGATCGATTCCTCACGAGACCGTGTATCGCGACACCGCCTGCACTGAGTCTACTCGAGAGTCGGTTGGTCTCGGCGACGACCAATGGCTCGTCGAGGGAGACGAGCACAACACCGGCATTGGAGGAGTCGCGCAGCAATCGGTCGAGCGCACGCGTCCGCCGACTGAAATTGACGAGATCCTGGGCTGCCTCGACAAGACCCGAGACTTCGCGGTATTTCATGATCAGGCGCATCAACCGGTGACTCCAGTCGATCGCCAACGCGGGTAGCTCGATGAGTCTCAGCAGGTGACCCGTGGGTGCCGGGTCGACAATAATGCGCTCATAACGCCCTGCTTCGACCGCGTCGCCGAGCGACGCAAGAGCATACAGCTCATCGATTCCCGGCGGAGCGAGCGCCAGTAGGTCGCGCAAAATCGCACGGTCGTGCGCGATGTCGATGCTGCCGCCGGTGAGCGCGTCGAAGAGGTTGTCGATGCGATCGCGGTACCGGTCGCGCAGCTCGCTAAAGGCAGACGCCGCGTCAATTTGCCACACATATAAGCCTGTCGCGACGTCGAGGCTCTGGGGTCCAGCCCTGGCCCAGTTCGCGATGCCGATTCCCAGCGCATCACCGATGGATGGCGCTGGATCGGTCGAGACGAGCAAGACGTCGCCAGTACGATTGGGGTCGTCGAAGACCGAGAAAATCGCGAGCGCGCACGAGACGGTGGTCTTGCCGACGCCGCCTTTTCCTCCGACGATCGTGAGTGTGCGCAACATCTCTCGCACGGTGCGCTGGGCACGAAGGCGATCATCATTTTGCGGCCGGGGGGGCCCCCCCACTTTCGAAACTACACTTCGTCGATTCCGTCGCTGCAATCCTTTCCTGGCGCGCTGCATCGATTCGTTTTGCGAAGCTGCCAGCTCAACGGAGTCCAATCGACCTAACGCGGCTGCACATTCGCTCAAGCCGACTGGAGGCGGATCGAGCCGCGGAAGCGCAAAGAAAATGTCCGATGGCCCGACTGCCGTCAGCGCGCTCATCGTCGCCGCTTCATCGGCGTCTGTCCGATCCATGGCATCCACCACGATCGCCGCGATTGCGACGTTCCGCTCTTGCAAAGCCGCCGCGTACCGCACGGTCTCGCTCACGATAACACTCTCGGGACGAACCACGAGAATCGCCGCCGAGCGCGAAGGACTGCTTAACGTCTCACGCAGCTGTCCGAGGGTACCGCGCATTTCGTCCAGAAAATCGTCAGCTGCGTCCCGCCGGTAGCGTCGCGTCAGCGCCCTCACCATGAATCGATACTTCGCCTGCATCGAGTCGAGCAGCGAGATCATCGCAGTGAAGGTGTCGGGCAGCGCGAGAAGTCGAAGCGTGTGTCCTGTGGGAGCGGTGTCGACGACGATCCGATTCCACGCGGAGCCAGTATCCGGTGTGACCAGCTGTGCGAGAACGAGAAGACCGAAAATCTCATCGGCGCCTGGCATCGAAGCATCGATGAGGCCGCCGATGTCGTCGGTATCGAGATACGTCCCTCGATCCACGATCGTGATCAACACGTCGCGCCAACGGTTCAGAAACGCCGTTCGTGCCGCGACTGGATCGAGCTGCATCGCAAATAGACCGGTCGCCTCCTCGACCGCGCGCGCTTCGCCGTGAGCGAGCGTGATGCCAAGCGCCGGGGCGAGCGATTCGGCTGGATCCGTCGCAATCAAAAGTGTCTTCTCGCCGCGGGCGGCAAGTCGCGCGGCGACGCCGATTGCACACGTCGTCTTTCCTACACCGCCTTTGCCGACGACGATCGTGAGGCCGGGCAATCGCTCGAAAAGCTGTTCCATTGCGGGACGTCTGCTCGTGCGATCAGCGCTCACTACGCTGCGCCTTCGTCCTCGTCGCGCGCGACGCGAACCGGACCACCCGAGCCGCCCTTGCCGAACCGCTCACGCCACTGCCGAATCTCCCGCAGGCGCTCCATGAGCATTCCTTCACGACGCACGTATTCCGCATCGTCGATATCGCCGAGCTCGAGCAACATCTGCAGCTCCATGAGCTCCTGCCGCACCGGAGCGTCGTCCGTCAGCTCCTCCTCGACCACCGTCTGGACCTTGCCCAGCGCCCAGCGGATTCCCGCCACCGGCGCGGCGACTGGAAAGAACAGAATGTTCGTGAGGAGTCCCATGCCGAAGATCAGTCGGCCTTCTCTAGCTTCAGCTTGATGTTCACAAAGTTGTACGGAGGCCACGGCCCGGAGTACTTGAAGGTCAACACCTCCTCATACTTTCGGCTCGTCTCCTTGACCCGGTCGTCGAATGCCTGCTCTTGCGCGCGGTCAACGAGGAAGGCGGCATTGAGGATCATCCGATCGCCAATCGGCTTGTTGCTGCGGCTCGCCACCGCAACAGGCTTGATCTGATCATGAATGTCGTTCACGTACCGCTGTCCGACTTCCTCGAGCGCAGAATCGATCAAGCGCCCAAGCTGCATGCGCGCGAAGTACGTCGACGAGGCCGTGTGTCGGCTGATCTCATCCTTCAGACGCCTGATCTCATCATTCTCGCGCTCGATGTTGGCGATGACCTTTTCACGGTCCCAAAGCACCTTCAGCCCGAACTCGATCTTGTCCTGCATCTTGTCGAGAACGTCGCTGAAAGCCTGATACGTCGAGCGGAGCAGTTCCGTCACGTCATCTTCCGACCGGAACACCGTGCCGAACGACATCGGGATCACGGTGTGCTCCTTCATGACCGTCTCGTTCACGAACTCGTGCGCGAGAACATTCTCACGCGTCGGGTCGTAGATGACGATTGGAGTGTCACTCACGACTGCGGCTAGGTCGTGGAACGCGACCGTGTACACGCGCTGTGCACCACCGATCCCGATTGCACCGAATTCGCACAGGCGATCGCTTCGGATGATACAGTAGACGTACTTGCCGCCATCGGGCGCAATGCCAGCGGCGAGCACATCGGACGGGGACGTTTGGAGATCAGCCATGATTCCGCGCGACAGGGTGCTGCGATGGAAAAGCAGGAGCGAGTAGCCGTTCACCCGAACCTGCCGGAAGGTCGGGAGAATATATCGGTGAGTACAAACTTCGGCCAACGGGAGCGATCAACCCGTATCGCTCGTCACCACTCAGAGAGACTTTCTGTCACCGTGCAAAATGCCGTGTTCTCGTTAGACGCTCAGCTCGAGCTGCGGGATCTCGCCCTCGAGTCCCTCGCGCACGCGCAGTGCGATCTCCTCGATCATCGTCGGGTCATCGATGATGTCGTACTCACGCACGTCGATCGTCAGCACAGGACAGCGGTGGAAGCCTGAAATCCAATCCGCATACCGCGTGTGAAGCGCCGTCCAGTACTCGACGCTGGTGTCACGCTCCTTCGGCCGGCCGCGATCCGCAATCCGGTCGAGGATCGTCGACAGGGGCGCGTGCAGATAGACGAGCAGTCGTGGCGGTCGAGCTGCCGGAGAGTGCAGAAGCTCGCCATACAGCCGAGCGTAGAGATCCCACTCGGTGGCGGTCATGAAGCGCTGCTCGTAGAGACCGCGCGCGAAGACTTCAGCATCTTCGTACCACGTTCGATCGAGCACCCAGCCACCACCCAGATTGCGAATTCGCCGCATGGCGGCGAACCGCGTCGCGAGAAAATGGAGTTGAAGATGCAGCGCATAAGTGCGCATGCCTTCCGGCTCACCGTAGAAATGCTCGAGCCAGGGGTTGTTCTCGTCGACGCTTTCGAGAGCGAGTTGCAGGCCGAAACGAGCGGCGAGCGCTCTCGAGAGGGTCGTCTTCCCCGTTCCCACCATACCGGCAACGCCGAGAAGCATGATTGACGGGCGGGCGGCGGTGAGGGGAAAGTGGACTGGCGGGAGAAGCGAGCGAGCTGTCCGCGGGGACGCGAAAACTGTCGTCTCTCGTTCCCCGAAGCAACACCGCGCGTCACACTTTGCGCGCAAAGTCGCCGTGCCGCCGGCTAACCCACGGTCAACTCGTCAGTTTGGGGGTCATACGAGGTTGGGATCTGCGCCAGCGGGTTGATCGTGGTCGGCGACGAGTTATCGGGCCCGTTAATCACCGTACCGTCGCTATTGAAACGGGAATGGTGACACGGGCACTCGATGATGTTCGTCGTCTGCACCGCGGCATCGCATCCCTGGTGAGTGCAGATGAGCGAAAGCGCGAAGAATGTCGTTGCATCCACGCGCCTCACCGCTCGCTCGCCGAACTGCACGAGCGTGCCGACCGTCGCGAGTCCCGGCTGGTCGGCCACCTTGATGGTCAACTTTCCTGGCGGAACACCGCCCGCCGAGTGCGATGGCAGCGGCGGACCGAACACGCCATTGCCGCACCCAGCCACCAACGCCACGGTAGCGGCGGCGGCGCCCTTCGCCAGGAACGCACGACGGTTTAGACAATTCTCACAGGACATGAAGCTCCTCGTCAAACCTGAATGAACGCCGCCTTCCACTCCACGGCGTCATTGTCCTGCCGATACAACTTGTCGAGATCCACAACCACGTTGTCGCCATCGCGTCTGACCGCGAATCGATCCATGCCGCGAGTCGCACGGCCCTCGATGAACGATCCGTCAGGGCGATACTTGGAGTGATGTTTGGGACATTGAAACTGCGCGTCCTTCTGCTCCCACTTCAGCGCCGTGTTTTGGTGGGGGCAGGCGAGTGAAAAAACGAATACGGTGCCCTGCCAGCGCACGACGATCAGCGATTCTTCCTTGTCGATCGTCGCGCCATCCGCCGTCGGGAGCGGATAGCTTCGTTCGTCGACTCGAGACGAGACCGGCGAGACCAATCGCACCGGAAGGGCGCGCGCCTCCGAGCCAGCCGCACCGAGGGCGACGAATATTCCGGCCGCGGCGAGCGCCGCGTCGCGCAAGAATACCCGCCGCTCGACGATCTCGCCCAGCGGGCAGTCCGTACACGCATTCGCATTCTTCCCATCACGACGATTCATCGATGCTCCTGCAGATCGAATATCGAACACACGCGTATCGTTAGGCAATGTTCGCCAGCGCCACGCCGGCGAGAGTGATCGCGTACCATAAGGCGACACTCGCGAGTGCTGACCGTCGAAGACGCGTCCATGCCGGCGACCCTTCCGCCGCGTCGTCGCGCAACGCCTTTTCCGCCCGGGTCATCGCGAATCCGTTGCCGAGCAGCACGCAGATCATTCCCATCTTCACCCAGAAGACCCAGGAACGAAGAAAGGTTTCCACATCGGAAGCGAAGAGCAGCAGGCCCGTGGCGACGGACAGCACCAGACCGCCGACAACGAGTTGGTGGATGCCCGAGAGCTCCTCGAGGTGTCGGCCACGCTCGGCCGCGGCGACACGAAAGGCGCGCAGCGTCGCTCGATCCGTCGTCACGGCCAAACCGCCTGCCATGAGGAGCGACGCGATGTGGCCGAACGTTACCGCCGTCGCGATCACCTTCGAGTCAGCGTAGACATGCGCCCAGGGCTCGAGCAGGCGCGCGAGCGCCGTCGTCGCCGTGGCAGCCGAAATTCCAGAAAACATGCTACTTGTTGTAAAACTTCATTGCCAAAGCACTCACGACGGTAACGCCCATCGAGGTGAGCGCGATGGTGCGATGCTCGCGTCGCTTGTTGAAGTCTGTCTCGGCTTCTTTCGAGAGTTTGGCGCCTGCGTACGTGAAGCCCGCGTCCGCGGCAAGCATGGTGATCGCGTGAAAGTATCTCAGCCCGCGGCCCTGCGGTGTCGAGCGGGAATCCCAGAGATTCCAAAGGCCAGTCACCGTGTTCACCGTGAAAATTCCTGCTAACGCGGTCGCGCCGGCACGATGTGTCGTCTTCGCCCAATCGGGCGCCTGGTTACCGTGTTTGTAGATTCGTTCGCCGGCGAACCACTGCGCGGCAAAAATCGGAATCACCGTGTAGCTGAGCGTGCGATGTATCGTCAGCCGTCGGCCGTACCAATCACTGATTTCAATCGCTCGCGGCCGCGCTCGTGGAGTGTCGGCTACGATTGGCGGCGGAATGACAAGTGTCAGCGAGGTATCACGCGCGAAGCTCGAATCAGAGGTCCCGACGAAGGCGCTCACGACAAAAGGCAAGGCATGTACGAGCAGCATGTACCATCCTGTACTGGACAATGCGGTAGACGTGCCACCAACCCGAGACGAGTAAGTGGCGTTCCCGGCAATAGCCGATAAAGTCCGCAGCGCCGGCTGCGAACCAAATGGCGGGAGCAACTGCGCGCTGCGCAGTTGCAGCTTCGTCAATCCGCTCTGACTTGTGACCGAAGCTTCGCGAGTGCCTCTCCGCGAATTTGCGATATGCGGGAGGCCGAGAGTCCGAGTACTCGAGCGATTTCCTGAAGCGTGAGCTCCTCGTAGAAGTATAAAGCGAGTACCGTCCGCTCCTGCGCTCTCAAGCCTCGAATCGCGAGGCCGAGCCGCGCGATGAGCTCCTGCCGTCCGATGCGCTCCTCGACAGTTGGCATGCTCTCGTCGGCGATCGCGCCAGCCGCAGTCACCTGCCCCTCCTCGCGTAACGACCGAGGTGCGACGTCGAGAGAGACCTCGATGGCGCCATCGACGTCGAGCTCCCACTGCCGCAACGTCTCGACGCTGACATTCAGCTCGATCGCCACCTCGGTGCTCTTCGGTTCGCGTCCGAGCCGGTGGACTAAACTCTCTCGCGCCGCCGTAATCGCTCGGGCCTTTCGACGCGCGCCACGCGACATGTGGTCGTGACGCCGAAGCTCGTCGAGCATCGAGCCGCGAATGCGCGGCACTGCGTATGTGCTGAACGTAAGTCCGCGCGCCGGTTCATAGCTCGCGGCGGCCTGCATCAGACCAACCGCTCCAGCGCTTACGAGCTCGTCGAGGTCCACTTTGTCGTGCAGCCGCCGAGCAAGCTGCCGGGCGACGTGGTGCACCAGGCCGACATGCTGCTGCGTCAGCACGGTGATGCCTTCGTCGTGGTGGAAGCTCGACGTCTGGAGAGAGGGGGAGAGCGACATCGCGGAGATCCTCGTGAACGGAGGGAAGGGGCCGTCTCGAATCGTCCGCTACGCCTAAAGGCAAACCGTGCTCCACTGTTAGACCGGCATCTCTGCCGATCTCGTGGCTTGGCTCTGGTCGCGACGTACTCAGCATAAGTTCTTGATAATTCGACTCTTGACGCAATCAGAGCCGCGAGAGTCGGCTTCGGCCGTTCGCCTGCCGACCGCGCGTGGGCGCTAGGAAGAATCTTCCTAGCGGAAGGAAATGCCGGGTAAATCTGGTACGGCAGAAAGGGCAGATCCAACAAAGGCGGATCTAGAAGGCGGATCTAGAAGGGCGAGTCCAGAAGGGCGTTGCCGAAAACGACGGTCCGAGAAAAGTTCTGCAAGCTGCGCCGTAAGGAAAATCGGGCGCGCCGGAGGCGCACCCCATACAGTTTTCGCGACGTCGTTCTAGAGGCGTTCTTCTAGACTCGTCGTTCTAGAACCGTCTTTTTAGAGCCGTCGTTTCAGAGCCGTCGTCTTAGAGCCGCCCTTCACGCTGCGAGATTCGTCTTACGACCTCGCCTGCGAATTGAGCTTGTTCCTGAGCGTTCTCACGTTCACACCCAAGAGCTCCGCAGCCCGGGTCCGATTCCCCTCCGTGACTTCGAGCGCGCGCGCGATCAACTGCGTCTCCGCTTCGCCGAGGTGAAACGAATTCAGTACGACCCGCTCGAACTCGGTCGCGCTCTCGCCATTCGGCTGAAGTGTCAGTCGAGGGCCCGACTCGCGAGTTGAATTCGCCAGTTGTGCCAACCCAAATCGCTGACCTTCGAAATGCACAGGCAGCAACATTGGTCCGCTTGCGAGAATGACCGCGCGCTCGATGGCATGCTGCAACTCACGCACATTCCCGGGCCACTCGTAGCGCTGAAGCAGAGCGAGCGCTTCAGGGGAAATCCCTGCGAAATCCTTCTTCGACTCGTTCGCCGAGTGAGCCGCAAAGCGATAGGCTAAAACGGGTATGTCGTCGCCGCGCTCGCGCAGTGGAGGGATCTCGATCGGAATGACGCTGAGTCGGAAGAACAAGTCGCGCCGAAAGCGGCCAGCCTCTGCTTCGGCAGCGAGATCGCGGTTCGTCGTCGCGACAATTCGCACGTCCACTTTGATCGGAGTCGTTCCGCCCACTCGTTCGAATTCTTGTTCCTGAAGAACGCGCAGCAACTTGGCCTGGAGGTCGAGCCTCATCTCGGAGATCTCGTCCAACAGGATCGTGCCCCCGTGAGCTCGCTCGAAAGCACCCGCCACGCGCTTGATCGCCCCAGTGAAGGCGCCGCGCTCGTGACCAAACAGTGCGCTCTCGACAAGTCCCTCGGGCAACGCGGCGCAGTTCAGCTTGATGAAAGGGCCGTCGTTGCGCTCGCTCTGATCGTGAATCGCACGCGCGACAAGCTCCTTACCGGTGCCCGATTCGCCTTGCAGCAGCACGGTCGCTCGCGTTGGCGCCGCCGTCGCGATCGTCTGCAGCAGCCTCCGCATGACGGCGCTCTCGCCAATAATTTGGCGCTCGTTCCGCAGAGCCATGACTTCATGACGAAGGGCGTCGTTCTCTTTACGCAGACGAGCGACCTGCAGCGCTTTCGTCACGGCGTGCTCCAGCTGCTCTGGCCGCACGGGCTTCGTTATATAGTCGGAAGCGCCCGCCTTGATTGCCTGCACAGCGTGCTCGATAGATGCGTATCCTGTTACCATGATGAGCGGGATGTCGGAGCCATCGTCACGCAGATGAGCGAGCAGCTCGAGGCCCGTCATACCTGGCATCTTGAAATCCGAGATGATCAGCTCGATATCGCCTAGCGAGAGCGCCTGAAGCGCCTGCGGGACATTGCGCGCTCCAACTGCTCTGTGGCCGGCCCGAAGGAGCGTGTCTTCGAGGAGCAGACCGATAGTTGGGTCATCGTCGACGTACAGGATCGTCGCCATCGTGCGTCCTGGAGCTTCAGTCGTGGCACTCGCGCCGGAGCAGTCCCGGCCGATACTCGGATACCTGATGCACTTGTCGCTCTTCACCTGTGCTGCGGTGAAAGGACGTGCGGCCGAGAACGGCTCTAACGATTCGACGACCGCTCCCGATACTGTAGCTATGAGGTTGCTATGACGATAGCCTTCTCGCCCTTTCTCACAGCGGACGTGGACGAGAACTTTGGCCGGTGGGCGCACTGGTCGCCCCCGATTGACGGGGAACGAAGCGACTCGCTCTCCATCAGGCTCGAGCTGATACGTCGTCGAGTGGTTGCGGGATACTACGCGTCGCCAGAAATGGCAACCGACGTCGCCCGTCGAATCGTTCAGCGCGACGCCTTGTCGGAGTACTGATCCGCGAGACGGACTGCCGGCGGCACTAGCTTATCGCTATGGCGCAGTCCCCAAATCCGCAGCCCGATGACGCCAATCGTCGCATCGCTATCAGCGGCGCGTCCGGTTTCCTCGGCACAGCGCTCGCCTCGCGGCTCAAACGCGAAAGCACAACAATTCAGCGGCTCCGTCGTGGTGAACGCGCCGCGTCGCCCGATATCGCCTGGCAACCGGACGCAGACAGACTCGATATCGCGGCACTCGACGGCATCGACGCGCTTATCAATCTCTCCGGCGAGCCGATCGCGCGTCGGTGGACGTCGAAGCGAAAGCAAGCGATTCGCGACAGTCGAGTGAACAGTACGATGCTCTTGTCGCGCTCCATCGCGGCGCTGCGTCACCCGCCGAGAGTATTCGTCAGCGGATCCGCCATCGGCATCTATGGCGACCGAGGAGACGAAGAGATCGACGAGGAGAGCAGTCTCGGAGCCGATTTCCTAGCTCGAACGGCCGAGGCGTGGGAACGCTCAACCGAACCGGCACGTGCTGCTGGCATTCGTGTGGTGTGTATCCGGACAGGGATCGTGCTCAACCCCCGCGGTGGCGCACTCGCGAAGATGATGTTGCCCTTCAAGTTCGGAGTCGGCGGGGCGATCGGATCAGGCGCTCAATGGATGAGCTGGATCGGACTCGAGGACTGGCTGTCTGCCGTCGAATTCGCGCTTGCGGCCGACGTGTCTGGTGCGATGAACATGGTTGCACCCAATCCAGTGACCAACGCGGAATTCGCGAAGACACTGGCGCGCGTGCTGGCCCGGCCGGCGTTCATTCCCGTCCCTGCCCTGGCGATCAGTTTGATCTTCGGCGAGATGGGCCACGCGACGCTTCTCGCCAGCCAACGCATTCATCCTCGACGCTTGGTCGAGGCGGGTTTCGAGTTTGCTCACCCAACACTCGAGCAAGCACTTCGCGCGGAGCTAGGGCAGTCATCCGCCCTAGCCCCAAACGTCTAGCCCCTCACTGGATGAGCGCGCTCAGCCGATCCGAGTAGACGCGGCTTGCCGTAAGACGTGTGCCGTCGCGCATGATGACGATGTACTCACCGTGGAACCACGGCTCGAGCTCTTTAACGCGATCGATATTCACGATCGCCGAGCGATGAATTCGCACGAAGGTGGCGGGATCGAGCCGCGCTTCCATGTTCTTCATGCTCTCTCGCAACAGGTGCGACTCGCTGCGGGCGTGCAGACGCACGTAGTTGCCCGCTGCCTCCACCCAGTCGATTTCTTCGGTTCGTAAAAAGAACACTCGACCGCTGGATTTCACGATCAAACGATCGGAGTGACGTTGGCCGCGACGTTCAGTGCGCAGATCCTCGAGGAGCGCGAGGAGTCGTGCGTCGACAGTGTCACGTGACTGTTTCACATGCCGGCGGGCGCGAGAGAGCGTCTTCTCGAACCGCGCCTCATCGAACGGTTTGAGGAGAAAGTCGAGCGCGTGAATCTCGAAAGCCTTGAGAGCATGGTCGTCGTGTGCGGTGACGAACACGATCGCCGGTGCCTTTCCGGGAGTCCCTTCGGGGGCTTCGGCGTCGCCGCGCTCCAGCGCTTCGACGACTTCGAAGCCGTCGACGTCCGGCATCTGGACATCGAGAAAGACGAGATCCGGGTTCTTGTCATCGATGGCGCGCAAGGCCTCGGCGCCATCGGCGCACTCGGCGACGACCTCGATGTCGTTGTGCTCGGAGAGCAAGGTGCGCATGCGCTCGCGAGCGAGCTCTTCGTCGTCGACGATCGCGACGCGGATTTTGTTAGGATCGGTAATCAATCGGCCGCCGTCCGTTCGAGTGGATGATATGGAATCGCTAGCGAGACGCGGGCACCACCGCCCGGATTCGCCATGAGCTCGAGGGAGAATCGTTCGCCATACAAGTGCCGTAGCCGTGCGCGCGTATTGCTGATGCCGACGCCTTCGCGCGGACCCGATTGGGGGATCCCCCGGCCGTTGTCGACGACCTCGCAGCGCAGCATATCGCCATCAGGAGCGACGAACACGCGCACATGACCCGCGCGCATGCCATCGCCAAATCCGTGGCGCAGTGAGTTTTCGACGAGTGGCTGCAGCACGAGCGTCGGCACTCGTGCGTCGAGGACGTCCGCATCGATGTCCAGCGTCACGGTTAGGCGATCGCCGAAGCGGAGACTCATGATCTCGAGGTAGCGTTGCAGGAAGTCGATCTCCTCGCGCAGTTCGACCTCTTGAACACCCACGCTCCGCAGCGACATGCGCAGCAAGTCGCTCAGCGCCGCAATCATCGAGTCGGCCCGTTTCACATCCTTGTGCATCAAGGCCGAGATCGTGTGCAGCGTATTGAAAAGGAAATGCGGCTGCAGCTGCATGCGCAGCACCTGGAGCTGCGCCTGGGCGAGACGCGCCTCGAGCTGAGAAGCGCGCAGCGCGCGATCCTGCGAGACGCGATAGTACACGAGCGCATGGTACACGGCGAGCAGCGTGCAGTACACGATGGAGTCGAGCGTGAACCACGACGCGAGATATCCGGTGAAGAGCCTCGAGAGTGGAATTGCCGTCGTGACGGATAACGACAGCGACGCCGCCGTGAACAGCGCGACGTGCAACATGACGAACGAGACGACCGCGACGAGCTGGAAGATCCAATTGCGAAGAGTTGTGCGACCATCATTTCCATGGTGCGACCCCCAGACGGGGAACCGCCGTCCCATCCACATCACGAGTGGCGTCAACAGCGCCCACAGATACGTGAAAACGAGCTCGGCGGGGACAAGCTGTCCCAACGAGACTTCTTGGCCGAGCAGTCGCCGATAGAAGTAGCGCTCGAGGGAATAGACGACGGCGACGATCGTCGCGATGGCGAAGATCAGGAGCGCGAAGCTCGCGCGGCGCTCGCGACTGACGGGAGGCTCACCGGCACGGGCGAGCCCGAAGATCGAGTATTCGCCTGTCTTTGCGAGTCCGTCAGGCAAGATGGTCGACGGCGTGCTCGGCGGCGCGACGGGGCGGAGCTCGCGCCCGTTTCGAGATCGCCTGCCAGCCGCGCCTGTAAGGGACATCTCACTCCTGCAGGTCGAGAGAATCAGCGTAGGCTTACGCGATGATCGATCATCAATCGATCAATACTGTGACGACGTGTCCCAGGTTTCGCACATCCGCGGCTCAATCGTGCCGCGCTGACACCAATTTGACAGTGAAATCTCGCCAATCGTTGCAGGAGTGCTGTCTGACTTTTGTAAGCATCTGGCGACACTGTCCGGATTCGAACAGCGCAGTCCCAACGGCGAACAGGTCGCCGTGAGGTTTCACGCGATCGTGCCGCGCGTGCATTCGCCACGCGAACACACGCATTCGTTATGCAAACGAGTAAGGGCAGAGTGTAGAGAGCCGAGAGAGTAGACAGTAAACGAGTAGAGGGCAGGGGATGGCCACCCCCTACCCCCTACCCTCTAGCTCTACTCACTCACCCGTCAGGCGAACGACCCTGGACGCTTCAGGTGGAAGTCCGTGGCGCCCTGAAACGCGTGAGCGACGGCGAGTATTTTCTCATCCTGGTAGATCGGCCCCATGATGTAGATCGATGTTGGGAGCGGCGTTTTCGACGGCGGCGGTGTCCGCAACGCCTCGGCGCGGAGTGAGTCGTTGTGTGTGAGTGGCGGTGCTCCACCGCGGCCGCCGCCACCAAACCCTCCTGGCTGTGGCACCGCAAATCCCGTCGGCACGACGATCGACGGCGTGCCGGTGATATTCGTCACCGAGGTATTCTCTCGCGGCGTCAGAATCACGTCGTGCGCCTGGAACACATCCCACCAGTCCTTGCACAACCTCGTTCGCGCGCGTTGAGCGTTTACGTAATCAACGGCGGGCAGGAACTGTGCTGCCCGGAAGGTATTGGGCCACGTGCTGTACGGCTCCAGTTCGCTGATCTTGCCACTGAGCGTGTCTGCCTCGAACGCCGCGCCGCATTCGGCGTTGAGCGTGAGCTGAGCGAGGAAGCCGGAGCTCGGCGTCGGCTCGTCGATGGGCGAGAGCTTCGCACCTAACGATTCTACGACCTTGAGCACGTTGAGCGCCTCTTCGCTCCGGAACGGTGTACCGTCCGGTCGCGTTCCCTCGAAATGCGATTTGATGTACGCAATACGGAGTTGCGAGGGTTTGAGATTGGCGTTCCAGTTGAACGCGTAGTTCTTGACGGAATAGTCGAGACCATCCGGACCCTGGATGACATCGAACACGAGCGCACAGTCTTCCGCGCTGCGACAGATCGGT
>DATEGN010000010.1:0-20026 GCA_035280125.1 Gemmatimonadaceae bacterium
GTGGAAATCACGACACCGTCGGCACCGTACGTCGCCATCGTTTCGCCGTCAGCGCACACACGGAGCTCGACGACGCGCGCGAATCCACCCTTGTGGAGCACGACGTCGTTCAAGGCGACCCAGTTGTGGCGCTCACGCCCAAAGGCGTCGAGCACGCGCGCGCGGATCGCCATGCGCGATTCGACGAGATAATCCCTTCGTGCGAACCGCATCAGTGCCGACGCCAGTTGATCGGCGGGGCAGCACGTGAGAAATCCCAGCCGGCCGAGGTTCACACCAAGAATCGGCACCTGATGCGGATCGACGAGCCGCGCACCGCGAAGCAGTGTTCCATCTCCGCCTAACGTGAGCAGGACATCGAGCTGCGATGGATCGCCGAGCGCGCTGCCGTAACCCGCCGCCTCGTGGATCTCAGGCTCGAAATGGAGTTCGAGCCCGAGTCCGGGCGAAAGCTCCTCCAGCGTCTGGAGGACGTCAGGCAATCCAGCGTAGCCCCGGTGTCCAACGACGCCGACGCGGATCACCCGGCGACTGCCTCGCTCTCTTGCTCGTGCAGCGCGCGCACTCGAGCCGCTATGCCTGTGGCGTCGAGGCCAGTGAGCGCGAGCTGGCGAGCACGCGACGCCGCCGGAATAATGCGATCGGGCACGCCGTGCACCGATACGCGAATGGTCGGGTCCTGTCTGGCGATCACGGTTGACATATACGCACCGAAGCCATTCACCACCGTCCCCTCCTCGACGAGGAGCACGCGCGAGTGATTAGCCAGCACCGCGGCGAGAGTCACCTCGTCGTACGGTTTGAGAAAGCGACAGTTCACGACCGTGATGCGCAAGCCCTCGGCGGCGAGAACATCCGCCGCCTCGAGCGCCGGACGGACCATCGTCCCGGCCGCGAGTACGGCGACATCCGATCCGCGGCGAAGCACTTCCCACGTCCCGTAAGGCACCGGCTCGATCTCAGAGATCGGCGGGACTGTATCGGGCGCTGCATCCCTGGGATACCGAATCGAAAACGGGCCGCGCTCGTGACCGATCGCGGTGCGCAGCAGGCCGAGCATCTCTCGGCCATCCTTCGGCGCGGTGACGGTGACGTTAGGCACGGCGAGCAGATACGCAATGTCGTACAGGCCCATGTGTGTCTCGCCATCTTCTCCAACGAGCCCCGCACGATCGAGACAGAACACGACGGGCAGCGACTGAATGGCGACGTCGTGGATGATACTGTCGTACGCCCGCTGCAAGAACGTGGAGTAGATCGCGACAACGGGACGTACGGCCCGTGTTGCGAGACCAGCGGCGAACGTCACCGCGTGCGCTTCGGCGATGCCAACGTCAAAAAACCGCTTCGGGTGCGCCTTCGCGAACAAATCAGTGCTCGTGCCACTCGGCATCGCCGCGGTGATCGCGACGACCTTGTCGTTCTCGTTCCCGAGCTCGACGAGCCCTTTGCCGAAAACCTTCTGATAGGTCGTCGCCGCCGACGCGTGGCGGAGCTTCCCGGTGGATGGATCGTGATCGGGTGGCAAGGCGTGCCATTTCTCGAGGCTCTCGCCCGCCGGGAATCCCTTTCCCTTCTGGGTACGGACGTGCACGAGGCGCGGCCCACCAAGATCCCTTACCGCATTGAACGTCTCGATCATCGCATCGATGTCGTGACCATCGATCGGACCGAAGTAACGGAAGCCGAGCTCCTCGAACAGTACACCAGGCGTGAGCAGCGCCTTGAGGCTCTCTTCCCAACGCCGCACCCACGTACCGAGGCCCATCGACGAGAAGAGACCGCCAGGTCCCTTGTTGTCAGCCAGGTCGCCGATCGCCGATCGCACGCGATTATACAACGAGTTGCGCTGCACGGACGTGAGATACTTCGAGATCGCGCCCACGTTAGGCGCGATCGACATCTCGTTGTCGTTGAGGACGACGATGACGTCGCGATCCGAGTGGCCGGCGTTGTTCAAGCCCTCGTACGCGAGCCCGCACGTCAGCGCTCCGTCGCCGACAACGGCAACGACCTTATAGGTCTCGTGGCACAAGTCGCGTCCGGCGGCGACGCCAAGCGCTGCCGAAATAGACGTCGCCGCGTGACCGGCGCCGAAGACGTCGTACTCGCTCTCGGTCCGCTTGAGAAAGCCAGAAATGCCATTTTCCTGACGCAGTGTCTCGAGCCGCTCGTTCCGTCCCGTGAGCAGCTTGTGAGGATAGCCCTGGTGCCCGACGTCCCACACGAGTTGATCGCGTGGTGTGTCAAAGGCCGCGTGCAACGCGACGGTGAGCTCGACGACCCCGAGGCCCGCACCGATATGGCCGCCGGTCCGCGAGCACACGTCGATGAGGCGCGCTCGAATCTCGTCGGCGAGGGTCTTCAACTCCTCGCGACTCAGCGATCGAACGTCGGACGGCGAATGAATCCTTTCGAGAATGGACATGCGGCTAAAGAGAAATGACAGCTTAAAGGTATCAGGAGGTTCGCCTCACGACGAACCGCGCGATGCTCGCCAGCACTGGGGTCAAAAGCCCGGCCGACGATAGCGCCGAGCAGCCATCCTCGACGAGCGCCTCGGCGCGACTCGTGGCTCCAGCAATTCCGAGCAGTGCCGGATAAGTGCTCTTCTGGAGCTCGACGTCCTTTCCAGCCGTTTTGCCCAGGATTTCGGTGCTGGCCGTGACATCGAGCACGTCGTCGGCAATCTGGAACGCCAGGCCGAGTGCTGCTCCATAGTGCGCCAGCGCCCGCACGACTTGCTCCGATGCTCCAGCGGCGATTCCACCGAGCATCGCTGCCGCCGACACGAGCGCGCCCGTCTTTCCGCGATGAATTTGCTCGAGCTCCGGTAACGACAGCGGCTTCCCCTCGCCCTCGAGATCGAGCATCTGTCCGCCGATCATTCCGCCAGCTCCCGCTGCCTTCATGAGCTCTGTGACAACGCGCCGAGCATCCGACCTCGGGAGCGCCCCCGCGCCAGCCGCGGCGGTTCGGGCTGCAAGCGGAACCATCGCAAGCCCGGCGACGGTCGCGGTTCGCGCGTCAAACTGTCGGTGGACAGTCGGACGGCCGCGCCGGATGTCGTCGTTGTCCATGCACGGCAGATCGTCATGGACGAGGGAGTACGCATGCACGATCTCGATCGCCGCGCCAAGCAGCGAAGCGTCGCCCTCGCCGCCCGCGGCGTGATACGCGGCCGCGAGCAGAATTCCGCGAAATCGTTTGCCGCCGCCGAGGAGCGCATAACGAATGGCTTGCGCCACGCGTGGTGCACTGCGATCGAGGTCTCGCAGCTCCTGGTCGCAGACACCGGCGAGCGCCGAATCGATGCGGCGTCGCTGCGCGTCGACTTCAGCGACGACGCTCGAGTCGAAGTCGCCGGCGATCGCGCGATCAGCCACGTAACTCTTTGAGCTCGAAACTCCCATCTTCTCGCTCGACGAGCCGCTGTACTCGCGCGCGCGCGTCGGCGAGCTCCTTCGACGCGGCGCGCAAGCACTCCACGCCCTCCTCGAAGAGCTCGAGCGCCTGCGCCAGCTCGACCTGATCGCCCTCGAGCTCGTGCACAATCACCTCGAGGCGGTCGAGTCGGGCTTCGAAGGAAACGGTAGCCTTTGCCATAGGTGCTAGGTGTTAGGTGCTAGGTGCTAGCTTGTCATCCTGAGGAGTCCTTCGCTTCGCTCGAGGGTAAACGCCGCGATGAAGGATCTACTTTCTGTATCGAGTTCGCTGTAGACCTCACTGTGCCATCGTTGAGTCTCAAATCGAACTCCATGTCGGGCGTGAAGGCCTCGACTGACGCGAGCGTCTTCCCATCATCCGACTGAGCGATCGCATAACCTCGCGCCAGTGTCGCCACGGGACTCAAGGCATGCAAACGCCCCGCCACGGCTGAGATTCGGCTGCCGCGTCGATCGATCGCCGCCTGGCTCGCTGTCGTTAGGTCTCCCGCGAGACGGTGCAGCGCGACTCCTTCTCCGTCAATCCGCGCTGCCACGGCCGACAGGAGTTGATTGCCGCGCGCTTGCAGATCACCGAGCAGCTCCTCGGTCGATCGCACCGCTGCTTCGGCCGCGGCCGACGGCGTCGGCGCGCGATGATCGGCGACGAGATCGCAGATCGTCACGTCGATCTCGTGGCCAACGGCGGAGATCGTCGGCGCTGGGCAGCGCGCGAGGGCGCGCGCAACGCGTTCGTCGTTGAACGCCCGAAGATCTTCTCGCGCGCCGCCACCTCGTCCGATGATGACCGTATCAGCGCGATTCCAGCGGCTCACTTGGTCGATCGCGTAGCACAGCTCCTCCGGAGCCGCGTCTCCCTGCACCGTCGCCGGCACGAGGACGAGACGCACCTGCGGTGCGCGGCGCCTAACGACGGCCACGACGTCGTGGAGCGCCGCACCGTCCGGGCTCGTCACGATGGCGACGACGCGCGGATATTTCGGGAGAGGACGCTTACGCTCGCGCGCGAGAAGACCATCTGCCTCGAGCTTCGCGCGCGTTCGCTCGAGCGCCTTGCGCCAGAGTCCATCGCCTTCCGCCTCGATGCGCCGCACCGAGAACTGCATGTCGCCGCGCGCCGCGTACACGGTGAGCTGGCCCAGCACCGTCACCTGCATGCCGTCGTCAGGCGGCGCGGGAATCGATCGGCGGTCACGCGACCAGACGACGCAGCGTAACTGCGAGCTGCCGTCGCGCAGGCAGAAATACCAATGGCCGTTGCGATGCGCCTTGAAGTCGATCACCTCGCCGCGCACCCAGAGCGGCAAGAATGCGCCCTCGAGTATGTCGCGCGCCGTCTGCGTTACCGTACTCACGCTGACCGCAGACGAGGGCGAGGCACCTGGAAACGCTGTCCCGAGCTCCTCGTAGATCGCCGAAGACTCCGCGAGTCGCCCCGGCTCGGCGCGCGCTTGCGCACTCGGCGGCGGTGGATCGCCGAAGAGATCCAGATCGTGATCGTGAGCCGTCGGTGGTTCGCGTCGCCTTCTCACAATACGCTCAGCGCGCTGCTCGCGCCGCCGCGCGAAGCGTATTTCGCATCAGCATTGCGATCGTCATCTTGCCAACGCCTCCGGGCACCGGTGTGATCAGCGACGCGATCTCCTGCACCCGATCGAAGTCCACGTCGCCAACGAGTCGTGTGCCGCTCTTCTTCGTCGGATCCGCGATTCGATTCACGCCGACGTCGATGACCACCGCGCCGCGCTTCACCATGTCCGCCGTGATCACCTGCGGCCGACCCACCGCGACAATCAGGATGTCGGCGCGACGCGCATGCATCGCGAGATCGCGCGTTCGACTGTGACACACAGTCACGGTTGCGTCCGCGAATGGCCCCTGTTGCATCATCAGCGCCGCCATCGGCTTCCCCACGATATTGCTCCGGCCGACAACGACGCACTCTGCGCCGCGGGTGTCGACCTCGCACGCCTCGAGCATGTACTGTATGCCCGCCGGCGTGCAGGGCACGAACCCATCTGTCTCACCGATGAGCAACTTTCCAACGTTCACCGGATGAAATCCGTCGACGTCCTTCTCCGGCCGAATGCGCCGAATGATCGCGTCCGCGTCGATCTGCTTGGGCAATGGCATCTGCACGAGGATGCCATGGACAGAGTCGGTTTGGTTCAGCCGGTCGATCGTCTGCAGCAAATCCGTGTGGCTCGTGGTCGCGGGAAGACGAATCGTCTCCCCTGCCATCCCGAGCTCACGTGACGTCGCTTCCTTGCTGCGCACGTAGACTGCGCTGGCGGGATCCTCACCGACAAGAACGACACTCAGTCCCGGGGTAATGCCCCTCGCCGCCAGGCGCTCGACTTCGACGCGAATTTCTCGTTGTACACGCTCCGCTATCGCCGCGCCGTTTATGACATTGCCACGCACGGGCGAAAGCGTACTCAGTTCGGCATCACCGGGCAAAGTCGACTGCCCTCGTTTCGCGAATCAGCACAACCTTGATCTGCCCTGGGTATTGCAGCTCCGTCTCGATGCGGCGCGCGATCTCCTCGGACATCGTCGTCATCCGCACGTCATCGACGTCGTCAGGCATAACGATGACGCGGACTTCGCGGCCGGCCTGAATCGCGTAGACTTTTTCGACACCCTTGTAACTCGAAGCAATACGTTCCAAGCCCTCGAGCCGCTTGACGTAGGTCTCGAAGGCTTCGCGACGCGCACCGGGTCGAGACCCAGAGATCGCGTCCGCCGCCTGCACTAAAACCGAGACCTCGGTCTCGTGCGGCACGTCGTCGTGATGCGCCGCGATGCAGTTCACGACCAACGGGTTCTCGCCGTACTTCGTTGCGACCTCGACGCCAAGCTGCACATGGGTGCCTTCGTGCTCGTGCGTGAGCACCTTGCCCACGTCGTGCAATAGCGCGCCGCGCTTCGCGAGGTTCACATCGAGGCCCAGCTCGCCGGCCATCATACCTGCCAACCACGAGACTTCTTTCGAGTGCTGGAGAATGTTCTGACCGTAGCTGGTGCGCCAATGCATACGTCCCACCAGCTTCACCAGCTCCGGGTGAAGACCATGAATGCCAGTCTCGTAGGCCGCCTGCTCGCCAATTTCGAGAATCTGTGCATCCACTTCTTTGCGGGATTTATTGACGACTTCTTCAATTCGCCCCGGATGAATGCGGCCGTCTGTAACCAGCTTCTCGAGGGCAAGCCGCGCGATCTCGCGGCGGATCGGCTCGAAGCAGGAGACAACGACCGTGTCCGGCGTGTCGTCGATGATGACGTCGACGCCCGTGGCGAGCTCGAACGCGCGGATGTTACGGCCCTCGCGGCCGATGATCCGCCCCTTCATTTCGTCGTTGGGTAACGAAACTGCCGATACCGTGCTTTCGGCCGTGTGCTCGGCAGCGATTCGCTGAATGGCGAGCGCGACAATCTTCTTCGCTTCCCGCTCCGCATTGCGCCGAGACGTCTCGCGGATCTCGCGCACTCGGCTCGCCGCGTCAGCGTGGGCCTCTTCCTCGATCCGGCGGATGAGCTCGGACTTGGCATCCTGAGCCGACATTCCGGCCATCTGCTCCAGCCGTCGACGCTCTTCGGCGACGAGCGTGGTCAATTCTTCCTCGCGTTGCGCTACCGTCTTCTCGCGCCGGCCGAATTCGCTCGCTCGCCGACCAAGATCGCGATCGCGCTGCTCGAGAACATCGGACTTTCGATCGAGGACGTTCTCGCGCTCGGTGATGCGGCGCTCCTCGCGCTCGACCTCCTCGCGTCGGCCGCGAACTTCCTGCTCGAATTTTTCACGGAGTTTGATGAGCTCTTCCTTACCGGCCACGATCGCGCTCTTTCGGAGATTCTCGGCTTCTCGCTCGCCTTCTGATACGATTCGCGTCGCCGTTTCTTCCGCTGTGGACTTCGAAGCAGCGAGTCGCCTGATCTCACCGGTCGCTCCGAGCCGACGCCCAAAAAAGAAGAAAGCCGCGGAGGCGAGTATCAGTGCGCCCAGCGCGGCAGCGAGAGTTTCGTTCATATTTGATCTATGCTCCACCGCGGAGTGGGCGCGGAGTAGGAGTAAACCACGCTTTCCGCAGGGCGCATCTCGAGCGCTTCACCGAGCGCCATGCCGACGAAGGGCACGAGCTGGGTTGAGCTAACTATAAAGAGCGCTTGTACCTACGGTCAGCTTGCTACAGCGGGCAAAGCTACGACGAGCACGAGTAAAAGGCAACTCGTGTCTGGGCTAAGCTACCGCTGGCGCGAGGGGAGCGCGAGACCTCGGAATTGTCAGCGACGCGTCGTCGCCGTCAGGAGCGATCGGGTTTCGTCGCTGAGCGACCGTATCGACCGCGACAATTCATCCGAGCTCTCGCGCGCCTCGAACAGCTCGCCCGCGATCTGAAGCGCGGCGAGGATCGCGGCCTTGTTCGTATCGACGACCATTCCCGAGGCCATCACGTGACGGATCGCTCGGTCCACATACTCGGCGACGGCCAGGGTGTGCTCGATCGACGTGTCACTGCGGATGTTGTAGTCCTCGTTCAGGATCGTGACCTTGACCGCGTTTCGTTTGGTGCTCATCGGTCATCAGCCTGGGTCTGCTGTCGGAGGAAGTGAACGCGATCGAGCACCGAGCGCGTGCGCGCCGTTGCCGCGTCGAGTCGGCCGCGCAAGGACGCGTTTTCCTGCTCGAGAAAGCGAATCCGCTCGCGGGTGCGGGGCTCCACGCTGTCCGCGGTACCGTCGATGAGTCGAAGCCTGGTTTCCGCGGCGAGCGCCCGTTCGCGATAGCTGGCGAGCTCCTCGCCGAGATCGCGCACGAGCGATTCCAGCTCGCGGAACGCCTCGATGTCAGGTCGTACGTGCTCGGACATTCAGAGTCTTCTCCAGATGACGCAGCACATTCGTCCGCCGGCCCTCGATCTCCTTCGCGCTGAGTGTGCGCTCGGGATGCCTGAAGGTCAAACGCCAGGCAAGACTGCGATGTCCCGCCTCGATGTTCTTTCCTGCGTACTCATCCACCAGCACCACCGACTCCAATGTATCACCGGACACAGAACGTATCGCCTTCTCGATGTCACGCGCACGCACGCCGGCCGGAACAAGCAAAGCCACATCAATGGGGGAAGCGGGCTGAGATGGCAGTGCCCTGAAGGGGCCCATCTTAATGGACGGATACTCCGCCGCACGATGAGCATTCGCCCCCGGTGCGGCCACGCTCGTCGAATCGATGACGCCCAGCGATATCTCCACGCCGAACGCAGGCTTCGCCCACACCGGCGCGTCGAGCGCGACGCCACGCACCATGCCGACGACGGTACCATCGGCGACGATGCGCCAGAGGTCACCGCCTTCGCCCTCCTCGACCGAAATCGCCGAGCCTCTGAACGCCTCACTCGCCATCACCTCGGCGAGCGCCTTTGCATCCCAGGCGTCGAACGTCATCGCGCGATCGAAATCGTCCGACTTGGGATCGGAGAAATGCGCGGGACGCCGTCGACCCATGATGAGCGCGCCGACGTGCAGCTCTTCGCGCGGCATCGCGTCGTGCGTCGCCATGAACACCGAGCCAATCTCGAACAGCCGCACGTCGCCCTGCATGCGGCCGAGATTGTACTCGGCGCGACGCGCGAGCGTGTCCAGAATTTCGCGCCGGAGATACGGCTCGTTTTCGTTGAGCGGATTCGCAACGCGCACGAATTCCTTTTCGTTGCCGGCGACGAACGGCATCGGGCGCGTCTCGAGCAGCCCGGCACCGACGAGGGTCTCGCGCACCCGACGCGTGATGAGCCATTGTGGATCATCCGGCACGTTGCCGGCCCGGAATGGACGGATCTCGTCGGGGAAGCTGTCGTAGCCACGCAAGCGTGCCACTTCCTCGATCAGATCGATCTCGCGAACTATATCCCTGCGCCAGGTCGGAGCGATCACGCGAACAACATCAGTCGCTTCGACGCGGGCGTCGAAACCAACGGAACGCAACAGCGACGCTGACTCGTCAGCAGCCACCGGCTCGCCCAACACCGTGCCAACTCGTGAGGCACGCAGCGTCAGCGGCGACCGCAATTGCTCGCCTGGGTAGATATCCACTGGCAGATCGTCGATCGTGCCCCCGGCGACGGCGATGATGATCTGAACCGTTCGCTCGAGCGCGATCGGCGCGAGATTGGGATCGACGCCGCGCTCGAATCGATAGCTCGCGTCGGTCGAGAAGCCTAACGACTTGCGTGTGCTCCGCGTTCGCTGCGGATCGAAGCTCGCCACCTCGAGCAACAGCTCGGTCGTCGATTCGCTGACTTCACTGTCGCGACCGCCCATCACGCCCGCCACGGCCTGTGGGCGCTTGGCATCGGCAATCACGGTCATGGAGTCGGCGAGCGCCCGATCCGTTCCATCGAGTGTCGTGATTCGTTCGCCGGATTTCGCGCGCCGCACGATCACCGCCTCGCCGGCGAGCTTTGCCATATCGAACGCGTGCGTCGGCTGGCCAAGCTCGTGGAGCACGTAATTCGTGGCATCGACGACGTTGTTGATCGATCGCGATCCAACCGCGTTCAAGCGGTTCACGAGCCACTCGGGGCTCGGGCCTACTTTGATGCCTCGAATCACGACGGCCATGTAGCGGGCGACGAGTCCGTCCTCGTCGACGCGGACTTTCACACCGGCGGTGCGGCCGCTGTCACGCACACGCGTCGGCGCGGGAACCTTGGCGCCAGCCCCCTCGATCTGTGGCAACGACATTGGCGAATCGACGGCGGCGGCAATCTCGCGCGCAACACCGATGTGCGACAACAGGTCCGGACGGTTCGGACTCACGTCGATCACGATCCGTGTATCGCCGACCGGCATGATCCTGAGAAATGGCGTGCCCGGCTTCGCCTCGACCGAGAGCTCCATGATGCCCTGATGATCGTCGCCGAGTCCGAGCTCGCGCGGCGAGCAGAGCATGCCGTTCGACGTCTCGCCTCGGATGCGGCGCTTCTCGATCTTCAAGCCGTTAGGCATCGTTGTGCCCACCGGCGCGAACGGATAGAGCGCGCCCTGCTTCACGTTCGGCGCGCCACACACCACGTCGAGCAGCGCACCGCCGCCCGCATCCACCTTCGTCACCCAAAGGTGGTCGGAGTCCGGATGTGGTCCGGCCTGCACGACCCGCGCGACGATGATCGGTTTGAGATTCTCGGCGAGCGGCACGAGCTCGTCCACGGTGGCGACACGTGAAGTAATCAGATCGCGGAGCTTCGCTGGCGTTTCGTTAAAAGGCACGAACGCGCGGAGCCACTCATATGACACGTTCATTCTTTCACCCGCGCCGAGAGTTGCGCCGCAGCCTGCTCAAGGAATCTCACGTCCGAATCGTACAGAAGACGAATGTCGGGAATGCCATACCGACTGATCGCGATGCGGCCAGGGCCCATGCCGAAGGCCCAGCCGGTATAGCGTTCGCTATCGACGCCGGTCGCCTCGAGCACTGAAGGATGTACCATCCCCGAGCCGAGAATCTCGACCCATCCCGTCTGCTTGCACACCGCGCATCCCGATCCGCCGCACACACCGCACTGGACATCCATCTCCGCCGACGGTTCGGTGAACGGAAAGAAGCTCGGACGAAATCGCGTTGGGCGCTTTCCGAAGAATCGATTCGCGAATCGCGTGAGCGTCGCTTTGAGATCGACGAAGCTGATGCCCTCGTCGACGCACAGACCTTCGATCTGCTCGAACGCCGGCGCGTGCGAGGGATCGAAGAAGTCGCGTCGATAGACACGACCGGGGATCAATACCCGAATCGGCGGCGCGTAGCGCTGGAGCGTGCGCGTCTGAACGGGAGACGTATGCGTGCGGAGGAGCACGTCGCCCGTTAGGTACAGCGTGTCGTGCAAATCCATCGCCGGATGATTCGGCGGGAAGTTGAGCGAGCCGAAGTTGTACCACTCCGTCTCGGCTTCCGGACCGGTGGCGATCGTGAAGCCAAGCTCGCGGAAGATGCCCTCGATCTCTTCGATGACGAGCGTAACGGGATGCTTCGCGCCGCGCCATTGCTGACGCGCGGGCATTGTTGGGTCGGCGAGCCGCGGCGTCTGCGCGCTGGCAGCCGAGAGCGCGCGTTTCCGGGACTCGTACGCGGCGGTGATTTGCTGCATGGCGGTGTTGAACTGCCGTCCGGCGCTCGGTCGATCTTCCTTGGGGAACTTGCCTAACGCGATCTGGAATTGGCGGAGTTGGCCGCGCTGATCACCGATATACTCGATGCGGGCTTTCTCGAGATCGCTCTCGGATGTGGCATCAGCGAACGCGTTCGACGCGTGCGTCGCGAGCGCACTGATGAGTTTTACGAACTCTTCCAGGTTGGGGTTCTCGGGCAGCATTACAGAAGTTGTCATCAAGGCGAGATCCTTACATTAACCGCGGAGGGCGCGGAGGACGCAGAGGACACCAAACAAACATTAAGAGAATTTAAAACTGATTGGTTGAACCTCCGCCTCCTCCGCGGTTCAAAGGTACAGAAAAGGCGGCGGTGCACGGAGTGTCGCACCGCCGCCTGTGAGCTTCGAAACGAAGAAGTCTCTCTAGGCGGAGCGCGCCTTGTCGGCGAGCGCGGTAAACGCCGCCGGATCGTGCACGGCGAGATCCGCGAGAATCTTTCGATCGACCTCGATGCCGGCCTTCTTCAGACCGTTCATGAACACGCTGTAGCTCATGTCGTTCTGATGCGCGGCCGCGTTGATGCGCGTGATCCAGAGACGACGGAACTCACGCTTCTTCGCCTTGCGATCGCGATACGCGTACTTCCAGCCGCGTTCGACATTCTCCTTTGCCGCCTTCCAGAGCTTGCTGCGCGCGCCGAAGGCGCCGCGAGCAGCTTTCATGATCTGATTCTTCCGCTTCAGCCGCGGAACATTCGATCGTGCGCGAGGCATGGTCTCAGTCCTCCGTTAAGCCTGAAGCAGACGCTTGACGTGCTTGATCTCGCCATTCGTCGCCACGAGGGAGGCTTTGCGAAGGCGGCGCTTCCGCTTCGCATCCTTCTTCGTGAGGATGTGGCTCTTGAAAGCGCGAAAGCGCTTGATCTTTCCGGAGCCGGTAACCTTGAAGCGCTTCTTCGCGCCTTTGTGCGTTTTCATCTTCATCGGAACGCCCTCATTTCGGCGCCAAAATCATCGTCATTGATTTTCCTTCCAGCCGACCGGCGCTCTCGATTTTGGCGATGTCGGAGAGCGCGTCGGCGACGCGGTCGAGCACGGCTTGCCCCAATTCGGGGTGAGCGACCTGCCGACCGCGGAACATCATGGTGACCTTGACCTTGTTTTTCTCCTCCAGGAATCGACGGCCGTGACGCACCTTGGTGTCGAAGTCGTGATCGTCGATGCCGGGACGGAACTTGACTTCTTTCAGCTCGATGACGTGCTGTTTTTTCTTGGCGACGCGTGCTTGCTTCGCCATTTCGAATTTGTACTTGCCGTAGTCCATGATGCGGACCACCGGCGGGCGTGCGGTTGCAGCCACTTCGACCAGATCGAGGCCTTGGTCCTCCGCCATACGCAATGCGGCATCGACCTCGAGAATGCCAAGCTGTGAGCCGTCAGCCCCAATGACGCGAACGGGGCTAATGCGGATCATGCGGTTTACCCGCACGCGTTTCGTTGTGTCCTGAATACCGAGTATCCTCAGCGAGAGAAAAAGAAAAACGCGGACCCTCGATGGAGTCCGCGTCGCACGCCGCCGAGCCCCGGAAAGCGAGGTCGCGGCGTCGAGTGTGGACTCCTGCAGCACGCCTCGCGTGCGTCCGCGAGGGCCAGAGGGTGGGAGCGGCGACAGGCCGCTCCACTTAGCGCATTGAAGCGAATGAAGTTAGGCGGGTAAGAGCCTGTCGTCAAGTGAGGGGAGTCACGGCAAGGGCGAGAACGGCGCGTCGAGGACGGCGCGTTCGAGAACGGCGCGTCGAGGACGGCGCGTCGAGAACGGCGCGTCGAGAACGGCGCGTCGAGAGAGCCGCGTCGAGAACGGCGCGCTGAGAGAGGCGCGTCGAGAACAACGATATAACGGCGCAACAAGAAAAAAATCGGCGCCGCGCCCGTTTTGCAGTAGTTAAGATTTAATCTGACAGACAGCTTCAGTGTCGTGTTCATGGACCCTTTCGCCGGGGGTGGTTATGACGACACAGCAGAAGCTCATCAAGACCAAAGTCGGCCTGTTGGAACTGGGCCGGCAACTCGGGAGCGTCACGCGGGCCTGTCGGGTGATGGGCTACAGCCGCGACAGCTTCTATCGGTTTCAGCAGCTCTACTCGCAGGGGGGCGAGGCCGCGCTCGAGGACATCACGCACACGCGCACGAAGACCAAGCACCCGCAGACGAACGGGATCTGTGAGCGAGTGCAGAAGACCATCTTGCAGGAGTTCTATCAGCGCGCCTTTCGCACGAAGGTCTACACGACGGTGGAGGCACTGCAGGCAGACCTGGACCAATACCTGGAGCACTACAACGGGGAGCGACCGCACCAGCGGCGGTGGTGCTACGGGAAGACACCGATGGAAACGTTCCTCAGCAGTGTACAGCTCGCGCAAGAGAAATATCTCGCGCGAGCATCCTAACGACACTGTTGTCTGTCAGGTCGGGTCTTGACTATTACACCCGTTTCGGATATCGCACCGCCGTAGTCGACGCGCTTCTATCGACGCGCCCTATTCGACGCGCCTTATTCGACGCGCCTTATTCGACGCGCCCTATTCGACGCGCCCTATTCGACGCGCCCTATTCGACGCGCCCTATTCGACGCGCCCTATTCGACGCGCCGTCCTCGACGTGCCATTTCTTGGTTGCGTCCTTCGAGCGTCCGTCACCTCCTTGGCACTAACTCATCCAAGCTCGCCCAGCCCGTCTTCGCATCATGCTCGAAGATCAGTGCCCAATTTTCGGCCCGAGCGCGAGCCAGGATCCGCCGCTTCGTCTCCAATGTCACCAACGGCTCGACGTCGTACCCCATGATCCACGGCAGCGGCACGTGCGCCGTCGTGGGGATCAGATCGCCCAGATAGAGCGCGCGCTCGCCGCCGGACTCGAGTAGCAAACTCTGATGCCACGGCGTATGACCCGGCGTGTGCAGTGCGCGAATGCCAGCGACAATCTCCCGTTCGCCGTCCAAAAAATCGTAGCGATTGTCTTCGGCGAGAGGGACAAAATTGTGCTGGAAGTAACTCCCGGCGGTCCGCTCATTCGTGTGGGTCGCAAACTCGTATTCGCCGCGTTGAACGACGTGACGGGCATTCACGAATGCCGGCCGCAGCTTGCCGTTTGCCTCGAGCACGATGTTGCCGCCGGCGTGATCGAAGTGCAGATGCGTGTTGATCACGAGGGTGACATCCTCGGGTCGGACGCCCACCTCGAGTAAACCGTCTTCGAGGGCGGTCGGACCGCGCTCGCCACGATTCTCTACGCCGTAGATCTCGTAGAACTTCTCGGTCTCCTTGTTCCCCGCTCCGGTGTCGATCAAGACGGGACCGATCTCGTGCTCGATGAGCAAACAGCGCATGCCGAGCTGAATGCGATTGCGCTCGTCAGGCACCATCCGCTTCTGCCAGAGTGGCTTCGGCACGACGCCGAACATCGCGCCGCCGTCGAGCTTCTGCCCGCCAGCTTGAATCGCGTGAACGGTCCAGCGTCCGAATTGGCGCGTTTCGACGCGCGCACCGAGTCGCGGTGGCGCCATATCAACGGCTGGAGTCATGCCGTCGTGTCCTTGTCGACAGGTTGTGGAAGTGCGGGCGGCCGGCGGTGACGATGCCGTTTCGGAATCGGGCGAATCAGTAAACGCTGCAGGTCATGCCACGTCGCGCAGCCATCGCGTCGCGCCTCCTCGAGCAAACGCACAAACACCCGCGCGGTGGCCTCGGCGTCGCCCCCGGCGCGATGTCGCCGCCTGATCTCGAGACCATAGTGCATCGCGACGTAATCGAGAGAGCGACGGCGCAGCGGTGGCAGCAGCTTCTTGACGAGCTTCACCGTGCAGAGGCGTCGACCCGTAAGTTGGCGCCCCGTGGCCCGGTCGATTTCCATGTTTATGAAACGCCAATCGAAGTTGACGTTGTGCGCCACAAAGACGCGACCGTCCAGGGCCCCCAGGACTTGGTCGCAGATCTCCGAAAAGGCAGGCGCCTGGCGGACCATTTCCGCCGAGATGTTCGTCAGCCCGGTGATCCACGACGGGATGGGCCGTTGAGGATTGACGAGCGTGTCGACGAGCGTCGTCGCGACGCCGTTCTTGACCTCGACGACGGCAATCTCCGTGATCCGATCGCCGCCGGTGAGGCGACCACCCGTCGCCTCGACATCCACGACGGCATAGGTCAAGTCGGCGAGGAGGTCCGACGACGCACGCTCTCCTTCACGAACGAGTCCCCAGCGGCCATCGGGCTCGCGGACGAAGCGTCGGTGACCCGCGAACAGCGCTCGAGCCATATGCTCCGCGACGGCCGCCGGCATGGTCGGCAGCTGGCAGACGTGCGAAATGAGTGTTTTCGCATCAGCCGGCCCCGTGGCGAGGTAATCAACGGCGCGGAGCGTAAGCAGCGTGTCGCGGGCTTCGACGGTGACGCCGGATGACTCCACCGTCATCGCGAGAGGAGCAGGAGCGAGCGCGGAGCACGAGCGACTCCACATAAAACACTGATCTGCGCGCGCAGCGCGCGGATCAATCCCACGGATCCTCTCGTTGCACGGGGCACGTCATGCACCTCGGCCCTCCGCCACCGCGCACGAGCTCCGAGCCATCGAACGAGATCACCGCCCGATCGCCCTCGGCGATGCGCTCTTCGCCCGTGAGGAACGACACGCCCGAGACCACGCGAAATCCCATCTTCTGCATCTCATGCAGCGTTGCTTCATTGCGTTGATACGACATCACGACGCCCGGCCTCAGTGCGACGAAGTTGCACCCCGAGGCCCACTGTTCGCGCTCTTGTGTCGTGCGGTGCAGTCCGCCGCACGAGATCGGCTCCATCGGCATTCCACACGCCTTGAGCGCCGCAAAGATGTTGGTCGACTCGCGGAGCGTGGTCTCGCCCTTGTGCCAGTGCAGCACGGGCAAGCGTTCCGGCCCGATAAAGTGAGGGGGGTAGACGACGCACAACTCCCGATCGACTTGGGTGAATACCATGTCGAGATGAATCGCGGTCGTCACCTTGGGCATCACGACGACAATAATATCCGTGACGTCGGTATGATCGAAAAACAGGCTCGCCAGCTGATCGATCCCCGCCGGGCTTGAGCGTTCGCTAAACCCGATGATCACGAGATCGCTGCGGAGCGGATGCACGTCGCCGCCCTCGAGCGTGTAGTTCACCCGGCGCTCCGAGGCGCCATCGTACAGAATCCCCTCGTTCGCCAGCTGCGGATGATGGAGGAAGATCGTCTTCATGATGATCGCCTCCGTCCACCGAATGGCGTAGCGCATGGAGCCGACGAGCACGTGCTTGCCACTCACCGTGCAACTGTCACGCGTGAAGAACAGATTCGGCAGCGGCGGCAGGACGTACCCCATCTCATTCAATGCTTTCGCGAGCGGTCCGGGTGGCTCTTCGCGTCCTTCGATGAGCAACCGAACGCTCGTCTGCGCATCGAGCTGGCTGAGATCGCGCGCCAGCGGCTCCGAGGGAACGATGTCCATCGTCTCGCGAATGAGGAGCTCGCGGGCATCGGCATTGGCGAGCACGTCGGCGAGCAGGTCGCGAACCTGATAGACCTTTGCGAACCGCTCCAGAATCGCGAGAAAGCGTCGATGTTCTCGCTGCGCGCTGTCGGCATCGATGATGTCGTCGTACAGAAATTCGGCGCGATTCGTCGGCGTCACGGCCGAGAGCTCGGGACCCGGAGAGTGAACGACAACACTGCGCAGGCGCCCGATTTCGGACGAAACGTGGACCGACATGGCCCGAAGATAACCGAAGGGTAGTGGCTGGTGCAGGCGGAACGGCGCCTTTAACTTGTGAATTCGTTCACAAGCCGCACTCTGAGCACCAGTGGCGAAACGCATCGCTGATTCGACCGTTCGACGTCTGTCCGCCTATTTGCGCTTTCTCGAGGACTTCGAGCAACGAGGTCTGGAGACGATCTCGAGTGACGAGCTGGCGCAACGCGGCGGCACGACCTCGGCGCAGGTGCGGAAGGACCTCTCCTTCTTCGGCTCGTTTGGAAAGCGGGGGTTAGGCTATTCCGTCGGAGAGTTGGCGGGTCGGTTAAGGGAGATCCTCGGCCTTGGGCGCGAGTGGAAGGTGATAATCATCGGCGCCGGCAAGATCGGCGCGGCGCTGGCCCAGTACCGCGGCTTTCGACAGCGCGGGTTCCAGATCCTCGCCGCCTACGACGCCAACGAAGAGAAGATCGGCCGCAATCTCGAGAGCATCCCGGTGCGCGACATCGCGCAGCTCGAGCGTGACGTGAAGCAGGATCACCCGGACATCGCTGTTCTCACCGTACCGGCCGACGAAGCCCAACGCGTGCTCGACCGGATCGTCAAAACCGGAATTAAGGCAATTCTCAACTTTGCTCCAACGCAGCTCCAGGCACCCGCGGATGTCACCGTGAAGACGGTGAACATGGCGATGGAGCTCGAAGGCCTGAGCTACGCGCTCACGAATAGAGAGTAGAGAGTAGAGAGTAGAGAGTAGAGAGTAGAGAGAGGGGCTGTCAGCGCCTTAGCTGCGAGCTACTATCCTTTTCGAGGTGGCTTTCACGGACCTCACCCGCAACGCTCATGCTTCCATGCGTAACGGCCGCGCTCGAAGCAGGCTCGAGAACGCACTGGGCGCGAGCGTCTCCGGCCTGACCGCCGGATCGACGCCGACCGCGTCGAGAATGCGTTCAGCATTCTTTGCATCGAGCGTCCACAGCTCGCGGAGCACGCGCCGCATCTGCTTGCGTCGCATGCCAAAGGCCGCCTGCACAAACGCGCGGAACTGATCTTCCTCCTCCGGGGCAATCACGGGATCAGCGCGCGGCGTTATGCGCAGCACGGCACTATCCACGCGCGGTGGTGGCTGAAATGCGCCACGACTCACGCGAAAGAGCAGCTCCGCCGTGGCGACGGCCTGAACGTTCACCGACAAGGCGCCATACTCTCGATCGCCCGGGGGCGCGACGATCCGTTCGGCAACTTCGCGCTGAACCAGATAGACCGCGCGATCGGGCCGCGGATTCGTTAGGCCCTTGAACAGAATCGGCGTCGTGATGTAGTACGGCACGTTCCCGGCCAGAACGTACGGTCCCTTCGCCAGCTCACCGAAGCTCACGTCGAGCACGTCGTGCTCGATAATGGTCAGGCGCGCATCGCCGGAGTGGCGCTCGCGAAGCAGCGCTGCCAGCGCCCGATCGTACTCGATCGCGATGACATGACGCGCCCGCTCGAGCAACAGCTCCGTCAACGCGCCGCGCCCCGGACCGATTTCGATGACGAGCTCGGAACCACTCAACTCGAGCGCATCCGCGATGCGGCCGAGAATGCGCCGATCGTTGAGAAAATGCTGACCGAGGCTCTTCCGTACGGGTGGTAGTCGCCGTGTCACCCTAGCCCCTAGTCTCTAGCCCCTAGCCCCTAGCCCCTCAGCTCTAGCCCCTTTGCTTGTCCGCCATCCAGGCGAGTGCTTTCTTCGCCATCTCCGCTGGTACCGTGTGCGGGCCAGCGAACTCGTGAAAGTCCACGTCGTAGCCGGCGGCACTGAGTCGCGCGACGAGACGCCGGCCGCACGAATCGATCGGCAGAATGCGGTCGTTCGTGCCATGCGAGATGAAAACGCGAGGCCGTCCCACCTCGGCCGCGGGCTGGAGGATGCATGGGGAAAAGGCGATCACGCGCGAGAATAGATCGCCGTTGGTGATGCCTAACGATAGAGCGTACGACGCGCCATCCGAGAAGCCTTCGATCACGACGCGCGACGGGTCGATTGCGCATCGCTCGAAGACGTGGGCAAGCGCGCGATCGATGAATTCGACGTCCGCGCCGTAGGGCCCGTAGAGGAAGTCCCACGTTCCACCGCGCGAGTCCGGCGCCACGAGTATGATTCCCGCCTCATCGGCGAGCGGAAGAAATGGCGCGATCCCGATTTCCGCTGATTGCCCCGCGCCGTGAAGCATCAGAACGAGAGGCATCGGCGACGAAGCGGCATACGTGGACGGAACGTACAGAATGCCATCGCGTCCGGCAGCGAGACCGAGCGCCGAACGCCCGATCACTGGAGCGAGCGTCGGCTTTGCGGGCCGAACCGAGAGTCGCCCCGGCGCCGACTTGACACTTTCGACGCTCGGTGCGGGGCGACACCCATTCAGAATCACGGCGCCGACGACGCCCGCACCGATTCGGATAGCGGCGCGTCGGCTGACGGTCCGCTCGATCGGGATGTTCTGGTCGTTAGGCAGCCATCGATCACGCGTGGACATTGCACGCGAAGCTAGCGTGCAATGGCACCCTGTCCACTCGTCAGGGACGAACCGGCAAGAATCTGACGTTCAACCTTGATGCGTCGGCTCGCGCGCGCTGCCGGAGCGTGGGCTTTCAGGGCAACTAACTTTCCTGCACATCCTTGCCGCCCGATC
>DATEGN010000011.1:0-11796 GCA_035280125.1 Gemmatimonadaceae bacterium
GGCATCGGTCTGAGCTTTACTCGGGTGCCGATGGGCGCGTCCGATTTCTCGCTGCGGCAGTACAGTTACGATGACGTGCCGTTAGGCCAGACCGACTCGACGCTGGCGCACTTCACCATCGATGTCGACCGCGCCGACAAGGTGCCGGTCTTGAAGCGGGCGCTCGCCATCAATCCCCAGTTGACCGTGATGGCGACGCCGTGGAGTCCTCCGGGCTGGATGAAGACCACGGGTAGCCTCATACAGGGTACGCTCCTTCCTCAATGGTACGATGCCTTTGCTCAGTATTTCGTGAGATTCATTCAGGCGTACGACAAGGAAGGAGTAACGGTCGCAGCGATCACCGTGCAGAACGAACCAAACTTTGAACCAGGCGACTATCCTGGGATGCGATTGGAAGCGCCAGCGCGAGCGCGCGTGATCGGCGACCACGTTGGGCCCGCGTTCGCGACGGCAGGGCTCAAAACCCAAATCTGGGACTGGGATCACAACTGGGACGTTCCGCAGTCGCCGATGGATGTTCTCGCTGACTCCGTCGCGCGTCGTTATGTGCAGGGCGTGGCGTGGCATTGTTACAACGGCGACGTTGGCGCACAGTCCGTCGTGCACACCGCATTTCCCGAGAAGGACACGTACTTCACCGAATGCTCGGGTGGAGACTGGGCCACCAACTGGGCCGACAATCTCGTCTACAACGTCGGCACGCTCATCCTCGGCACCACTCGCAACTGGGCGCGAAGTGTTGCGTTGTGGAATCTGGCGCTCGACGAAAACGATGGCCCGCACACAGGCGGATGCGGGAATTGCCGCGGCGTCGTGACGATCACGTCCACGACGGGGATGTATCATCGCAATGTGGAGTACTTCGCGTTGGCGCACGCGAGCCGCTTTGTGCGTCCCGGTGCTGTACGGATCTCGTCGTCGGCCGGGAGCGACAGCATCTCCAGTGTCGCTTACCGTAACGCTGGCGGCGGGGCTAGGGTCCTGATCGTTCTGAACAGCGCCGCGAGCTCGCGCCGATTCGGCGTGCGCAGCGGCGGCAAGTCGTTCTCGTACACTCTCCCGGCAAAGAGCGTCGTCACCTTCACCTGGAACTGACACATCATGTTCGGGTTCAGGGAGCGAAGCCGTCTCTGCCATAAGTCAAGTAAAAAGCTCTCTAATTGGGAATAACCTGTGTGCTCATGCCGTCCGCGTCCGTGGCGGCGCGTGCGACGACGTGCGATGCCTGCCCCTGGTGACCAGTTATCAGCGGAGAAGGCAGGTTGGGGGAGCACGCGGAGGCAGACATCGAACCCAGGTGCTCGTTCCGGAGAGAAGCGCTTCCCTGGATCGAGAGCGTAGGCCGGTTCGCCCGCTCGTTGAGCCGCAGTGCCGCCGATGCCGATGACCTCGTTCAGGAAACCTATCTCCGGGCCTATCTATCCTGGCATACGTTCGAGATCGGGACCGACTGCCGCCGTTGGCTTTTCACGATCTGCCGGAACGTGCATCGTCGCCAAAAGCGCGACGCGCGCGACATGGTGAGCCTTCGCGCGCTGGCCATTGCCGGCGAGAGATATTCCACGTCGGAGGCGTCACCGCTCGAGTCGATCGATACCACGACCGACTACGACGACCTCGTCACCCGCTTGGATGTCGCGAGCGCCCTCGACAGCGCACTGCCGCTTGTGCCAGAGCCATATCGCTCGACGCTCATCGTCGTCCTCGTACACGATCAGACGTACGAGGCTGCCGCGGAGCAGCTGCATGTGCCGATCGGTACCGTCCGATCGCGACTTTCACGAGGTCGGCGCCTCGTTCAGAATTTCCTCATCTCCGTCGCGCGCGATGCCGGCGTACTCGGAGCTGCCAGCGACGGACCGGCGCGCCGGAGAGTTGGCGCTCACGTAGACGAGCAGTGCGCCGGCCAACGCGACGAAGAGTCCGGGCCCCGGCCGCGCCAGGAGCATTGCGTGCATGCCGAGATGTTCAAGGGTTGATCGCAAGCCGACCAGCAACCAGGCAATGAAGAGCACTTGCATGGCTCCGAGCACTGCGGTGGTCCGGCGCAGCCAGCCTTCGCGTCGGAGGAGCATCGTCACTCCGAAGAGAACGGCAAGTGCTCCACTCGCGAAAAGAATTCGTCCGTATAGACCGACGAGCCCCGAGAACGATTGAAGGCCCGCAAAGAACGACATCCACGGCAACGCGGCACCTGCACTTACCAGCGCGCCTCCGAGGAGCGCGCTGCTTACGCTGCCGCGCGTCGTCGCCATCACTTCGGCCGGACGTTGAAGAACAAATAGGCATTGGATCGAATATCCGCGCCGATGCCGACGCCCCTTGCCTGGAGCGCGCGCACTGTCGCTAGGCTTTTACCTGCGACGATTTGATCCCAGACCGCTGGATCGGTAACGCCAATGACCTTGATCTCCCACCAGCCTGCTTGTCCGCCGTTGGCTTGTGATTCGGCGAGATCTGTGTCGATGATGTGGCTATGTGCGGGAAGCGGCACGTCCGCTTCGCCCGGGCCGAAGACGCGCGAGAGGTCGAGCGTCGATGGGTGGTTGATGCACGAGCCGACCACTGGGCACTGCAACGTCGAATCGGCGGGACGAAAGCCGACGGGCGTCATGACATAAAGGAACGGGATCTTGCCCGGCCGCGGGTCAACGGTGCCATCCTCGCCAACCTCGCATCCGCTTGGCGCGGCACTCGACGGTGGCTGTGCGCAGAAGAAGGGCTTCGAGTAGAAGAAGCTCACCGTCGTTCCGTTTTCCCACCCGTCGGTGAAGCCGAACGGCGCACCATCGTGCGCATTGAAGCTCTGATTGTCCGACGGAGGCGAAGTCTCGGTCATGTTTCGCATGTGCTGATCAGTACAGGCGCCCAGAGACATGGTAAGGAGCAGTCCGCTGACGATGACACACGGGGCGAGTCGCATAATGACCTCCTGAGGAATGGCCGGTCGATCGAGGTATGAGTCACTTGCGATGGTTTCCAATCAGAGGGGGCAGTGGTTCGTTCCGGGCTGTGGTCGGTTCTATTGCGCTTCTTAGTGCGCGTGGAACTCGGGAGCGACGTTTGGACTTGGCGTCGTTGGAGCCCCGTTTGGCAGGAGCTCGGCAGCCTCGACAAAGCTGCTTCACCGAATGTTGAGCCGATGATGCGAGGAGATGACAAGATGCGAGATTGCGCATTGGTCCGACGCCGAAGCTCCTTGTGTGCTCTCAGGCCGCTGACGGCGGGATTGCTGTTCGCCTACACTCTGCTCGGGTGCGCTGTAGAGCGCCGCCCGACGGCGCCGGCGAGTGTGGCCGCCGCGCTGCTGTCAGGCACACCGATGAATCCGGGAACGCTTGCGGACGGAAAGCAGATTTTCCGTTTCGACACGTACGGAGACGAGAGCTATTGGACGGATACGCTGCGAATGCACGAGGTAATCGCGTCGTCGGTGAGCCCAGCGACGGCGCTGGCCGTGGGTCTCAAGGTGGATATGGATGCACTGCCACGTGCTGTCGTGCAGGCGATACAGCAGGGTAAGGTCGATCTGAATTCGCCGGCAACGACGGTCACTCTGTTGAAGCTGGGCGCCGTCGTTGGGCTCGAGGGCTCGGTCGATGCGAACAACACGCTCACGAGCGTCGGAATCACTTGTGCGCTGTGCCATTCGACCGTCGATGACGCGTTCGCGCGCGGTATCGGCCATCGGCTCGACGGGTGGCCGAATCGCGATCTCAACGTGGGAGCAATCGTGGCGCTGTCGCCTAACGTGCCGCCGTCGCTCAAGGCGATTCTCAATACGTGGGGGCCGGGAAAGTACGATCCACGAATCAACATCGACGGCAAGAACACGCCGCTCGTCATTCCACCCGCCTTTGGCATGAGGCACGTTGCCCGCGAGACGTACACTGCGGATGGTGTCGTGTCGTACTGGAACGACTACGTCGCGGTCACGCAGATGCATGGACACGGCAACTTCTCTGATACTCGGGTCGGCGTGAGCATCACCAACCCACCGGAGCTGGTCAGCCCCAAGCTCGAGGCGCTGCGCGCATATCAGTTCAGCCTCGAGACGCCGGCGCCACCGGGACGTCAGGTTGATGGCGGAGCAGCCAAGCGTGGCAAGCAGGTCTTCATGGGCGCGGCTGGCTGCGCGAGCTGCCACTATGGAGTCGGTCTCAGCGACATCAACGCCGGCGTACTGCATTCACCTGCTGAAGTCGGACAGGATCCGGCGTATGCGTTGCGCACTGCGACGAAGCTCTATCGTACGACGCCGCTACGCGGTCTCTGGCATCCGCCGCAATTGCGTGGGCCGTATTTCCACGACGGAAGCGCCGCGACGCTCGAACAGGTTGTCGATCATTATGTCGTCGTGTTTCATTTGGCCCTCTCCGCGCAGCAGAAGTCCGATCTCGTTGCGTACCTGAAAACTCTTTAGGGCGGAGAGTTGACACATAAGTACCGTCTTATCGAGCTACTCCGTAATTGTGAAGAGCAGGACGCAGCTTCATCTGAGTCCTGCTTTTCACAGGTTGAGAGTGATCAGACTCGCCATGTCACGTAATTGCGAGCCTGCGGTGCGGAAGTTGGCCCCTGACGCGATCATCGCATTGGCCGGTAGGGCGGCACATTCCGGCGCGACCTGCGTATTTCCCGAGGCGGTGTTCAGCGCGGCGAACGGAGAGGCAGATCATCCCAAGGGCGAACTTCTCCCCGTCGGTCGTGATTCATAAACCCTCTCGCACCCTCCAAGGGCGGCCGACCTGCATGCGACACGCGTTAGGCGCGAGGGTGGGTCGACCATGGGCTCTGCTGCCCCTCCCGTGGCAACCTCAGCCTCATCAGTCGTTCAACGGGATGGTGAAGTCTGGTTGAACCCGTCTCGCTGGCCGGGAAATCGCAATTTTCGATAGTTCCACGTACAACCCAGCGGAGGTCCTTGCGATGGCGATGAAGCTCCATGAAGTGCACCCGGCTCTCGTTCATTTCCCGCTCGCGCTGCTCCCGGTCTCCGTCGGCGCCGATTTGCTCGGCCGCGTGACGGGCAGTGAGGAGTTGCTCGATCTCGGACGGCGAACGATGCCGCTCGCCGCGGCGAGTGGACTCGTCGCGGGGGTTGCCGGGCTGATGGCACAGACCGAGGTCGAGGCCGAGGGCAAATCGCTGGACATGCTGAAGACGCACCGCACCCTGAATCTGGGACTCGTCGCGATCGCGGGTGCAATGTCGGCGTACCGGGCCAAGCGCGACCGGCCGAGCGTCGGTTATCTGGCGTTAGGCATCGTTGGGCTTGCGGCGATGACGTACTCGGCGTTCCTCGGCGGCGCCATTGTCTATCATCACGGCGTTGGCGTCGACGCAGCCGACGGCGTGCGTGAGGAGCCAGCCGTGCCCGAGCTCACACGCGAAACGACGCCGCGCGCGCTCCGCACAGCAGTCGCGGACCTCGCAAAGGGTATCCAGGTCACGGTAGAAGAGAGCGCGAAGGGTGACCTCATTCCATCGCTTACTGCGCGCAAAAAACCCAATAGACTACAGGGAGTCAGAGCGACGGACACCTGAAACGCGGGTCGTACGACAATCACCGAACGTCCATGACACAGCTCGAGGCAGACGAGCGCAACACGCGTGCGCTCTCGTTGCTCCGCATCGGCGTTGGCATTCTGTTCGTGCTCTTCGGCGAGTACAAGGTGTTCGGAACGCAGTTCACGTTAGGCGGAGGCTTTCAGGGCTGGATCGATCGCTTCCTTGCCGGCGGAGCGGCCTACCCATTCATGGGACCGGTGCTGAGAGGCTTCGTGTTGCCACACCGGACGGCGATCGCGTTTCTTGTTGCGTATGGAGAGCTGGCGATCGGCTTGGGGCTCGTCCTCGGCGTCCTGGTTCGCGCCGCCAGCCTGGCCGGGCTGCTCTACATGTCGGCACTGCTTTTCTCGTCGAATTATCCTGGCGGCGGCGCCGCTCCGTGGCAGTACTTCGGCGCGGCGCTGAATCATCTGGTGCTGGCGATGTGCTTCGCCGCCTTCGCGTTCAGCCAGCCCATGGCTTACTCGTTAGGTATCGTGGTCCGGAGACGCTGGGCCGCGCCGGCTGTTCTCGAACCCCAAGCCTGAGCGTCAGTCGATCCCCAACCTGGGCGGCGGGCCCCGGATGCCCGCATCCCCATGCGGCCACATCCATATGTTCTAGCCCAGGCGATTGCACCCCGTGCGGGCGAGCCTGAATCATTGGGCCAGCTGGTCCGTAGTGTGTGGGTCGGCTGATTGGCTCTACCCAGGAGTACCACATGAGAGTGCTTTGGACGTTTTTGAAGGTCGTGATCGCGCTTGCGCTCGCGATCCCTCTTTGCATCATCGTGTTAGCGACGGCGCTTGGAATTCTTGGCGCGCTCGTCGGTATCGCTATTCTTGCCTTGAAGGTGGGCATCATTGCCTTGGTCGGCTACGGAGCGTTTCGACTCATCGCGCGACTCGTCGGTTCGCCGGCAAGGGTCGATCGGCACAGGACCGTGAAAGATCTGCCTCCCGCGGATCCGTATTACCAAGCGGCCATGAGCGAGTTGGATCGAGATCTCGGCGGAACCACGCGCTGACGCCGAGCAATACGAGCGGTTCCGGTGCCGCCACGTGAAATACGTGCTCTTCTACGAGGCGGCTCCGGATTTTCGAGCGAAGGTGCCGGCACATATCGGCGCGCATCGCGCGTTATGGGCGGCCTTTCACGCTGATAAGCGTTTGCTGATGGTCGGACCCTTCACTGATGAGCCGGCTGGTGGCGCGTTAGGCATCTTCACCAGCCGTGCGGCCGCCGAAGAGTTCGTGCAGCGCGATCCATTCGTCGAGCACGGGATCGTTGCGCGCTGGATGATTCGCGAGTGGAACGAGGTTTTGGTCGAATGAGGCTGCTGATCCGGACTCGCGCGGCGGGCCGCCTCGACGCTTGACGTCGCGCGTTCCCGCTTTAGCTTCGCCATCATGCATCGCGTCCGCATTCTCCTCCTTAGCAGCGCCCTCGGCCTACCGGTCGGGGGCTCCTGTGCATGGATGGGGATCAACTAGAGCGCAAACTATCGCGCCAGGCTGACGCGCCGAGCGGCCCCTCCCATCCACGTGATGCGAGGGGCCGCTCGCTTTTGCACACGACCTGATTCCTGCGCGCTCAACACCTCCGCCACCTGCTGATATGTCTCACGAAAATGACGAGTTGGAATCGAGCAACGATCGGATAAACACCGGGCCAGCGCGCAACGGCGACGATCGGCGTTTGACGTTAGGCAATGCCAGTGACCAGGCGCGGCAAAGTCTGCATTCCTCCGCGCCCGTTCCCGTGTCGGAGCGCGCGATCTCTCAGGCCGACGGGTTCGCGTGACGGCGACGGACGGCCGAGCCCGCGTGCATGCGGTGCGGACTATCCAATGCGGCCGCAGAGAATACATTCGCGGGTAGCTGGACAGTCCCAGTTCTTCCTGGACGGCAGCGCACCATGAATCCAGAACTTGCGGCGAGCACGGCGCGAACTGAATCAAGCGCGTACCGAGTCCCCGGCGGCGGTATTCTGAGCAATTTGGAATACCGCGCGCTTGTCGAGCACTCGCCCGTGATGATATGGCGTGCGGGTCTCGACACGCGTTGCGATTACCTGAACGAGACCTGGCTCTCGTTCACTGGACGCACGTTGGAGCAGGAGGTCGGTGAGGGCTGGGCCGAAGGGGTTCACCCTGATGACGTCGAACGCTGCGTGAAGTTCTATCGCGAGTGCTTTCAGGCGCGCAAAAGCTTCGAGATGGAATATCGGCTTCGGCGGTACGACGGCGAGTACCGATGGATTTTCGATCGCGGCACACCGTTCTTCGATGCGGGAGGCGCGTTCAAGGGATTCGTTGGCAGTTGCGTCGATATCGACGACCGACGGCGCGCGCAGGCGGAGCGGGAGCATCACCATCAAGAGACCGTGTCACTCTTTCACGAGCTCCGGGAGCGCGAGGCGAAGATCCGGCGACTCGTCGACTCGAACATTGTGGGTATCGTGTTCTCCGATCGCGAGAGCCAGGTGATCGAAGCGAACGACGCCTTCCTCGAAATGCTCGCCTACACGAGGCACGACGTGCAGGCGGGGCGACTCCGGTGGAGAGATATGACGCCGCCGGAGTGGTCGGCGATCAGCGAGCGCGCCGCCGTCCAGATACGGGAGACCGGAATATGCGACGTGTTCGAAAAGGAATATTATCGCAGCGACGGGGGCCGAGTGGCGGTGCTCGTGGGCGTCGCGGCCTACGGCGACTCACCTAACGAGACGGTCGCCTTCGTGCTCGACCTCAGTGACCGGAAGCGCGCGGAGCAGGAGCGGGAGCGACTCCGTCAGGCACAGGCCGACCTCGTGTACATGAGCCGCATTTTGACGATGGGAGAGTTGGCTGGCTCGATTGCCCACGATATCAAGCAGCCGATCACCGCCGCGCAGGTCAGCGCGGACACGTGCGTGCGATGGCTGACGCGCATCGCGCCCGACCTCGACGAAGTCCGCGCCGCCGCCGCGCGCATGTCGATCGAAGTGAGACGGGCGAGTCGCATCATCGATCGCGTCCGATCGCTGTACACGCGGAGTGCGCCGCGCCGGGACGTCGTCGACGTGAATGACCTTGTTCGAGAAATGGCGGCGCTTCTCGAGCACGAAGCGACGGTTCATGACGTCTCGGTCGAGACCGATCTGGAGCCATCACTCCCACACGTCATCGGCGATCGCGTACAACTACAGCAAGTGCTGCTGAACCTGATGCTCAATGCGATCGAGGCGATGAAAGGAGCCGCCGGGGCGATGAAGATCTCCTCGCGGGGTATCGAGAACGAGGTCCAGATCGCCGTCGCCGATTGCGGCATTGGCCTGCCAATGGAGCACGCGGATCGGATCTTCGATGCGTTTTTCACGACGAAACCCAACGGAACCGGCATGGGTTTGTCGATCAGCCGCGCGATCATCGAAGCACACGGAGGCCAGTTGTCGGCAAGCGCGAACTCTTCACGCGGTGCGACGTTCCAGTTTACGCTGCCTAACGAGGCAGAGTAGATCGGCGACGCTGATACGTCAGGGTCGGCGGGCGCTTGGGTCTCCTGTCGGCGGTGGTGCCCGATCCGTTGCCGCTGGCGGGCCAAGCAGCTCGGTGAGGATTGGTTTGAGCGCGTCGGCCCAGAGCTGATAGCCGCGCAGCGTCGGATGCAGCCCATCGACGGTCATGCCATCGAATAGGTTGCCATTCTTATCCGCGAGCTTGTCATTGATGTTGAGATAACGCACGCGATGCCCGTCGGCGAAACGAGAGATGTTCTCGTTGATGCGCACGATTTCGGCTATCACCGCCGAGTCGCTCCGTGGAAAGATGCCGGTGAGAATGATCGTCGCGTTAGGCGCCTTGCGCTGGCTGAGCTCGATGAGCGCTTTGATCCCGCGGGTGATGTCCGCGACCCGCTCGTCGCCGCCGGGCTCCTTCCCGACATTGTTGGTGCCGGCGAGGAGCACGATGACCTTGGGGTTCACGCCATCGAGCTCGCCGTTCTCGATGCGCCAGAGCATGTTCTCGATGCGATCACCGCCCCAGCCGAAATCAGCGGCGTTCCAACCGTGGAAATTCGCTTTCCAGTTGGCGAGGAACTGCGGATAGTCCGTGGCGCCCCATCGACGGGTGATCGAATTGCCCTCGAAATACACATCGATCTTTCCTTGCGTTCGCTTCGCGAGCAATTGCTGATGCGCCAGCATCGAGTTCGAATCGGTGCGCGAAGCGGGTTGGTCGGCTCGCTGCGGTTGCTGCGCGGGTAATGGCGTGACGCTCGTGCCCGAGACGGTAATCGCCGGAGCAGGAGTGTACCGTCGGCCGAACTGGAAATCAGTCCACGACAGGAAGTATTTCCAGTTCGGCGCGTCCGTGTGGCCACGATCGTGTTGACGCCATGCAAGCTGCCCATCGAGCAAACCAACATTGACTGGCGGCATCTTGGCATTCATGTAATCGTCCGGAACACCCATGTCACGCGCACCGAGCAAGCGAAATACGGGTTGTGCGGCGACGGCTGCCATGAAACTGCCGTGCTGATCGAGCCACTTCGCGTCGCCCTTCTCGGGGATGCCATAACTCACGAAGGTGAGGCGTGGCGCGCAGAGCGCGAGGAGCTCGTGCGCGTCGACGGGCAAATCGTTAGGCGTCTTGCTACCCAAGGACGCGTCGGAGGCGCCATACTTCAGAAAGTTGCCTGCCATCCAGTGATACTCGCCGGTGCCGGTCAGACTCTCGACGGCCTCGCCCCAGTTCCGGCGATGCAGTTTCGCTCCACCTTCCCCTGACGAGCCGATGAGCACTGCCGCGAAGCGGGTATCGAACGCCATCGCGACCAGCGCCGCCTTTCCGTAGCGCGATACCCCTTCGACGCCAACGCGCTTCGCGTTGACGTTTGGATCGGTCTCGAAATAGTCCAGCGCGCGAGATGCACCCCAGGCCCACGCGCGCAGCGCACCCCAGTCGTCAGGCTTGCGCGGTAGACCCTTGTTCACGAGACCGATGATGCCGCGCGTCAGGCCGGCGCCGTTGTCGGCCTGCACGCTCGTTGGATTCAAGAACGCGAAACCCCAACCGTCGGTGATGAGTTGCTCAGTCGCTGGCGGATCATCGCCGGGCGCGGGCGGCGGAGTCGAAAATGAATTCGGCCGCGTCCCGGGAGCTGCTGGTCGGCCGAGCGCCTGGTCGATCCCTCCCGGCCGGAACATGATCATGAGCGGGACGGGCTCCTTTGCATTCGCTGGAATCACGACTGTCAGTGGGATGTCGACGGCGAGCTTGGGATATAAGGAGTTGTCGACGTGACCATACATTTGCCGCGCAGTCACACGATGTCCGGCCACGGTTCCCGTATCCGTGGATGTGACACGCCACGTTACCCTCGGCACCCGTATCGGAATGCGTCCGTAGACTTCGCGCTCGAAATCCTCGACGATCTCCGCGCGTCGCTGGGCCCAGAGTCTGCGCCTCGTGACGCGTTGCCCGTTCTTCAACCTCAGTGCGTCTGGCAACGAGGTGAATGGATTGGCTTTTGTCTCGTCATAGTTGGCGTGATTGGGATCCTGCTCGTTGCCGCTCGGTCCCGGACGCAATGCTGTGATCCCGAGCTGCCGCATCATGTTTAGATGGTCGTCAGCGGCGGTCCACGAAGCGATTGAATGCGACGCCGTGTCGCTTTGCCTCGTGCTCTGCTGCTGCCCGAAAGCGATACGTGTCAGGCACATGAGCAAGCCGGCGACCTGCATCAACCCACGGCAGTGACGCGTGCTGCTATTGAACATTGTGGCGATATCCGTTTCCATGTGTGTCGTGCAACGAACGCTGCGCGCGATTGCGATGCATATGCAGCTTCGAGCGTGCGCGATCAGAAGTCAATCACTGTAATGCTTCAGAGCCTTTCGACCCTTTGACCACTCTCGAGACGCAGACGCAGCCAGAATCATGGTCGTGTACTGAAATCCGGCGGACGTGTCGTGTAAAGCCACGGTCGTGTCATGCGAAGCCACGGTTGTGTCGTGTGCAGTCGCGGTCGTGTCATGCATTGCGGTCGTGTCAAACACGACCGTGCGTGCCGTGACACATAGCCGCGGTGCACTCGTGTGGAGCGCCCATCTCCTTCGACACGGCGCCGGTCGCCTCGAAGAATGCTTTCGTCGCCTACCCTTTGCTCGCGGGTGCCTCACGATTTGGTAGTGAGCGGCCACCGATACGTCACGGGCGCGCGCGTTTTCTTCGAGGTCGCTTCGAGACTTGGACCGGTC
>DATEGN010000012.1:0-4362 GCA_035280125.1 Gemmatimonadaceae bacterium
CACGAACGCAACCGCCAGCACGCCTCACGTGGACGTGGCCTGGCATCGCATCGTTCGGCTGCTCGCGCGCGTCGTCGTTCAGGCCGGGAGCGACGTCGAGGAGCACCTTCTCGAGAGTGGCTTCTTCGATGCGACGACCGGTATCGCGGTGCCGCAAGCAATCGCGGACAAGTGCGCTAGACTGGCTGGTCGTCGCCGACGAGCGAAGAGTGGCGATGCGCCGAGCGCGCGCGCGCGACCAACGTCCGACCTCATCAACCTCGCGTTGGCTGACCTCAGGAAATCGCTCGACTCCAAGGTCACCCGTCTCCGCAAACACGCGCAGCGCGCTCTGAAGGACGAGCTGCAGCGGATTCACGGCTACTATGACTCTCTTTTGAACGACGCCAAGGCGCATGGCGCTACGGGCGACGAGTCCGGTGCCTGGCGCGCCGTCGAGGCCGAGCATGCGCGGCGAAGCGCCGAGGAGGAGCGGCGTCATCAAGTGCGCGCGATCGTTCACCCGGTCCAGCTCACGGAATGCGATCTCCTCGTGCAACGCGCGACCTGGCCGATCGTCGCCGGCGACACTCGCGCCGAGCTCGTTGCCGAGCGTTGGTTGAATGGCAGCGGCGACTGGACGCTCGCGTGCCCCCACTGCGGCACTTCCGACCCCAAGTCGTTCTCGTTATGCAACGCGGGACACGTCGCCTGCGATGACTGTGCGTCGACGTGCAGCGTCTGTCAGGACGTCTTCTGTCGCGAACACGGCGCATCCGCGTGTCACGTCGACGGCCGCAGCACTTGCTCCGAACACGCTCGAACGTGCGTCTCCTGTAACAAGCCGTATTGCACCGAGCACGAGCTGACCTGCGTCGAAGGTGACCACACGGCGTGCAGCGAGTGCGTGTCGAGGTGTGCGATCTGCAAGCGGACCGTGTGCGACGAGCATGCGACCACGACGGCGAGCTCCGCGCCGCATGGCAAGCGACGCCTGTGCGGCGAATGTGTGCGGCGTTGCGAGGGTGGCGCCAACGAGTTCGTCGGAATCGACGAAGTGGCGCAATGCGCGACGTGCGAGAAGGACGTGTGCGAGAGTCACTGCAAGCTGTGCAGCGTCGATCGAGCCGTGCACTGCACGAAACACCTCCGCCGAACGCATGGCACTCATCGACTCGTCTGCGAGCAACATCGCGAGCAGTGCGCGTTCGAGGTCGGCTCGATCTTCGCGGCCGACGAGCTCCAGGAGTGTGCGTCGTGTGGCGCGCGAGCGTGCGCCACGCACTCCCACACGTGCCTCGAGGACGGCCGGCTGCACTGCGATCGGGACGTCATCGCCTTACGCAATGAGCCGGGCAAGCACGTGTGCGTAACGCATGGGACGATCTGCCACGTCGATCGCAGCGGCCATCGCCTGAGTGAGACAGTGCAGTGTCCGGTCTGCGCGAAGCCGACCTGCAAGTCTCATGTACGGGCCTGCGCCTGGTGTGGACGCACGATCTGCTTGAGCGATTTCAAATCGATGCACAGCAACTGCCTAACGTGCACGCAGCTCAAGGATCTCGCCGAGCCGTCCGAGTCATTGATCGCAGCGGTTGCGAAAGCGCTGGAAATTGATCAGCGTCCAAGTCGTTGGAAGACCGCGAGCGACGCCACACATACGATCGTCGAAGTCCACGTCGGCTGGACGCGGCGCGTCGTGCTCGCGATTCGCCACGCGGACAACGGCGTCGAAATCGGAAAGACACACTCTGCCGTCGGCTCAAAGAAGTTTAGGCGAAGCGCCTAACCGCTGGCATTTGATATTCCGCCAGCTCGAGATTGTGAAGCGACCTTCGTTTTCGCCGTGGACGCAGCGTTTCGAGGACCGTGGAGCGCCCAGGCCGGCCGGTGCATGGCCGCGCATCCGCATCAGGTCCGCAGAGGCTGCCCTACCCTTCGCTTTACGTCACCCTCGAACGACTGCATGCGGAACGCGATGACGAGTCGCACGATGCCGCCGACAATTCCAAACGCCGCGAGCAGCCCGAGCACCCAGGCCAGTGTGATCCCGGGGTACATGAGGGCAAGGACACCCGCAACGATCGCGACGATCGCCCATACCGCTGTCCAGCCCCACGAGAGACCAATCTTGCGCTCCATGAGCCCCAGGTAGCCGGACATCAGGCCCGCCGTGATCAGCCACCACGCCACCCAGAACACAACGAACGCGAGCGACAGGCCCGGATAGTAGTACACAGCCGCGATGCCAAAGAGCACGCTCACGACGCCAGTGAGCAGGAGGACCCACCAGTGTTGCACGATGGGGCGCAGTTCGAACGAGTGCACGATCGTGACCACGCCTTCGATCAGCGCCCATAGTGCGACAACGAGTGCGAGCGCGGCCACCGAAGCAATGGGTCTCGCGAGAATGATGATTCCAACGAGGATGCCGAAAAGGCCACGTGCGGCAACGCCCCACTTAGTGTGGTTATACGCTGCTCTCAGCTCGTCCGCGATCATGGGAGTTCTCCTCTCGCTAACTAGTGGCGACGGCTTGAACAACGTCTAACATTCGGTCACCTGGAGCGCAGTGGACCATGGTCTCATCGGCAGGCGGACGGGGCAGTATGATGCCGTCGCTGAGAGGTTTCTCGCTCGCGGGCCTGCTCGCGATGGTGGTGATCTTTTTGTCGAACGCATTGGTGAAACCCGGCAATGCGGTTCTTGTTTTGACCTGGGCGTGGCTTTCGGGTACTCCATGGCGTGAGATCGGCTATACACGAACCCCGAAGCTGGACAGCAACGCTGGTGGTCGGAGTGGCGGTCGGTATGGCGCTCAAGTTCGCGATGAAAGCAGTCGTCATGCCCGTCTTGGGCGCCGATCCGGTCAATCATGCGTACGAATTCGTCGCGGGAAATCGCGCGGCGCTGCCGGGAATGCTGTACGCCGTCATCGTCGGCGCCGGATTCGGTGAAGAGACATTCTATCGAGGTTATCTCTTCGAGCGACTCGGGAAGCGGCTCGGATCGACGAGGTCGGCGAAGATCGTAACTCTCGCCGTGACTTCATTGCTGTTTGCCGCGGCGCATTTGCACGATCAAGGTTGGGCGGGCGCGGTGCAGGCGACGATCACGGGCCTCGTGTTCGGTACGATGCTGCTGCGCTCAGGGACAATCGTGCTTCCGATGGTCACGCATGTCGCGTTCGATCTGACTGCGGTTTGGATGATCTATTCGAGTCTCGAGGCGCCGATCGGGCATCTGATATTCCGCTAGCTTCGGATTCCGTAGCACAGCCTTCGTTGCGCCAGAGCGAGGATCGCGACGTCGAAGGCCAGTCGCGATCCTTCCTCCGGTGAGCTGACGCAATTCCCAGTAAAGCCAACCGACATTCCACTGCTACTTGCAGCGCTCCCGCGCATCCCACCCATCCATCACAAAATCCCCATTCGGCGTCTCGACGAATCGACCCGTCAGCACAATGTTGATCAAGAGACCCGTCGCTCTGCTCGTTAGGCTGAGCTGAAGGCGCTGGAAATCCTCGCCCGAGTCCAGAACTCCGTCGGTACCGTAGTCGATGTTGCCCTGCGAGTGCTCGCGTGTAGCGACGTCGTACGTTTCACCAGTGTCCCAGCCAATCGCCGAGCCGGTGAACTGTTCGATCAGCGCGTGATGCGTACGCTGGCCGTCGTTGGTCGTGATCCAGTGTCCCTTGTATTGCAGGTCCCCGTTCACCTGCAACACCTCGCCCTGACCACCATTGACGCACGAGGCGTAGACGACGAACGAGAACGGAACCGTCGCCTCCTCGCGGTACATCTGGCGCTGAAAGGTCGTCGGCGACATGCTGGGGACGCGCGCCGTCGACCGACTGAATGGTGCAACCGGCGAATCCGGCTTGCAGGCAGCGAGCGTTGCGGCTGCGACCGCAAGCGACGCGATTTGGCGTAATATGCTGTGAGACATCTGATCCTCCCTCTCCTGATTGCTCGAGTTAGTGGCTGTTGTTCGGCATTAGATAACTGCGCACATCTCCGCAAAACCGGACACAAACAGGAGCTGCCATGACTCGTCGCATTGCTCTTCTCGTGATTGCCGGCGCGCTCGCGACGCGTAGCGGTGCGCAGAGCACAACCACGCCGCCCGATTTCCATCGGCGCTACATCGCACTCGCCGCGCAGCATCAGCTCAGCGACAGCGCGCGACTCCATCGTTTGATCGCGCTCGACTGGGAAAACACGATGGTCGACTATCCCGAGTACGCGACCACCATCGGCTTTCCTGGTCAGAATCGGCGGTGGACCGACCTTTCCGTCCCCGCGCTCACTCGACGCCGTGGCGCGTTGAGCGATCGCGTCGTCGTGCTGCGCACCATCGATCGCGCCAAACTGCCTCCAGCCG
>DATEGN010000013.1:0-10050 GCA_035280125.1 Gemmatimonadaceae bacterium
CCTTGACGAAGCTGTTCTTTCCCTCCGACCACAGGGGAATCATCTCCGTCGTCGCCACATGACCCGCGATCCGTCGCGGACGGTCGGAGAAGAACACCGTTGTCGGCGCAATCCCCATCAACGTGAGCTTCCCGTTCGAGAGCGTGACCCGCTTCGCGCTCTGCACGAAGAGCATCTCGACCTTCGTCGCCGTGTCGCTCCGCGCCGCAGCACCAACTTGGCCAGCGGCCGGACGTACGACACCGCCGACCGCCAGAAGCACGACCGCGATCGACTTCAATATGGACATCAATACCTCGCAAACGACTTGCGCGGCAATTTCGCGAACGTCCGTGCGCCGAAGGCATTGGATCTTCAGACAACATCCGCGCCTCTCGGCGGCAAGCGGCGTCGGCATGCAGTGAGCGTGTCGTAATCCGTAGCATTTGCGCCCTTGGTTTCTCAGAGACGCCCGGAGCATTTCTCATGAAAGCAACTCGATCGCGTGCACGACGCACGGTGCCGACGCTGTTGCTGCTGATCGTCGTCCTTGGCATCGGCGTGATCGCGCCGTCGTTCAACGAGCGCGGCGTTCACCCGAACGGCGAGCTGTCGGGGGAAGTCGTTGTCGCTGGGCGCCCAGTGGTCGGAGCGGCCGTTTCTCTATACGGCGCGTCGACGGGCAAGCCGAGCGCGCTTGCGCACGCCATCACCGGTGTGGATGGCGGCTTCAGGATCGACGTCAGCAACCTGACGAACAGCTCGAATCGGGATCTCTATGTGATCGTTCAGGGCGGCCGAGCGGCGGCCGACGGCGGCCGTGATCCGAATGAAGGCCTGACGCTGCTTTCCGTGCTCGGCGCGACGCTACCAGACAAGATCACCATCAACGAGCTCACGACCGTGGCTTCGGCGTTCACGAACGCTCAATTGATTCACGGCGACGAAATCTCCGGCAATGCGCTCAGCCTGCGCGTCGCCGCGGGCAACGTGCCCAACCTGGTCGACCCCGCGACGGGAGGGTGGGGCGAAGTTCTGCTCGATCCGATCAACAGCACACAAACAACGACGCTCGCGACCCTGAATACGCTCGCGTCGCTCATCAGTGCGTACACGACGACGCACGACGACCGTTGGCGTGCTCGCTTCTTCGCCGCCGCGTCAGTGAATGGAGCAGAACCGACCACGACACTCGAGGCGATGGCCAACATCGCTCGTGCACCATGGGTGAACACGAAGGGGCTTTACGCATTGTTCGATGAGGCATATCCGCAGCCGAGGGACGGCTCGAGACGTAAGGCGCCGTTTGTGCCATATCTCGCGCTCACGCCGCCCGATTTTGCGCTCATGTTGTGCTTCGCCGGCGGCGGCATGTTCGCCAACGGGCGCTTCATGTTCGACGCCGAAGGCAATCTCTGGAGTGGGCAGAACTGGATGCCGGGCTCGCAATCTGGCGTCGTGCGCTCCATCGGCGGCGGCACGATCAAGCTGGCACCTAACGGCAAGCCGCTCTCGCCGCCGATTCAAGGCTTCACGGGCATGGGCGTCGACGGGATTGGGTGGGGCACCGGTGTCACGCGCGACAAGGTCTGGGTAACGAGCTTCAACGGGAAGATTGGTGTCATGGATTTCGAGGGTCACCCTGTAGCGAACGAGAGTGATTTTCCCTTCAAGGAGAGACTCGTCGGTCTGCAAGGAGTCGGAGTTTCCGCAACGGGTGATGTCTGGATCGCCGACGGCTCCGGTGATCAGCTGCTGCACTTTCCCGGCGGCAACGTAAAGGCTGGACAAATTGTGAAGGCGGCCGGGCTCAAATCGCCGTTCGACATCGTCATCGATGATCAGAATCGCGTGTGGGTGAGCAACTCGCAATCCGAGACCGTCGTGCGCTTTCCGGCGAACGATCCGTCGAAGGTCGAGACGTTCCGCGTTGGCATCGGGGTCCGCGCGTTGGCACTCGACTCGAAGGGCAACGTGTGGGTGGCGAGCAACATGTCACAGGGTTTTCCGCCGCCAAGGATTCCCGACGGCGCTTCGATCATGAAGCAATTCCAACTGGCAGCCGAGCATTTGCTCAAGGCTCTCGGATCGAGTAAGCGGACGACGGGCGTCATTCATATGATCCGCCCCGATGGCACGCAACTATCCGCCAAGGGTTTCGATGGCGGCGGCGCAGTCAGCGTACCCTGGGGCGTGAACATCGACGGCAACGACAATGTCTGGATCGGCAACTTCTGGGGGCGTTCGGTTGCACTCATGGCGGGTGTGATGCCTAACGCATACGGCGCGAAGACCGGGGACGTCCTGCACGTGTTCTCCGGTGGCAGCATTCAGATGCTCACCGACGTAGCCGTCGACGCCGCCGGCAACGTCTGGGCGGCAAATAACTGGAACCTGCCTGCCGCCGTAATCGACTCGAACCCTGCGTGGCCGACGTCGACCTGGGGAGGAGGATCGGGGGCGACGGTCATCTACGGCGTCGCGGCGCCCGTGAAGCCGCCGCGCATGGGCAAGGTGCAGCGCTACTGAGGCGACCATCTCCCTCTCGGCGGCTCGAGCGAGTTATTTCCTTGATCGCCTTCAGAGTTGTCGTCACGATGCCGAGCTTCTTGACTGCTATCGCCGTTGTGCAACCACACACGGCGCGAGTGACCATCGATCCTTCGTTCGCTGTGCCTCTGGCCATCGTTGCGGTCGCGCTCATTCTGTTCCTGGCTTCACAAACGCTGACCGCTCGGCGCAGGGCGCGCCAGCTCGAAGAAAGTTTTGGACGACGGCTCGAGGCGTGGGTCAATGGCGAGAAGGCTCGCATCATCAATGAGCAATTGCTCATTGCTCGCCGAGAGGCGCAGGTCAGTCTCGTGGAGTGGAAGCAACGCGAGGAAGACGCGATACGGCAGGACGCCATCAAGCGCAGCCAATCCGTGATCGTCGGCAAAGTGACGGAGCATATGGTTCCGTTCCTGCCGGATTTCCCCTGGAACCCAAAGGACGCGCGCTTCATCGGAGCGCCGATTGACTTTCTTGTCTTCGACGGATTGGATGACGGTCAGCTTCGCAATATCGTGCTCGTCGAAGTGAAGACCTCGTCGTCTTTGCTGACATCACGGGAGCGGCAGATCCGTGAGGCAGTCCACGGAGGCCGGATTGGCTGGCGAGAGATTCGGATCGACTATCCGACGCCATCGACACGGCCGACGACGACGACTCCGGCGCAGCTGCCGCCGGCCTCGCGAACTCGCCCTTAGGGCGCCACAGGATCCCGGCTAGATCGGGCCGAACCCTTCTCGCCCTGTCAAGCTGGTGAGCATCCAGTCTATCGATTGAGCCAATACGACATCTTAATCAAAATCGTATTTGCCGGATGCAAAGACATGAGGTTCCGGATGTCACCCGTGAACGCATCCCTTCCCTCGGCGTTCGCATTCCCCTGGCGGCCCTCGTTCCACACGACGAACAGCGTCGAGCCGGGTTTGTACTCCCAGCGGAACACCAGGTTCGATTGAAACTCTTTAAAATTGAACCCGCCCGGATTGTTCGTCACGCTGGTATCGGCAAACGGCGCGAAGCGCGCATCGTAATCCTCGGCGCGCGGCGTCGACGACAGCTGCCGAACGTCCGCGTACTGACCCTTCGACACGAACGGCTGGACATATGCCTGCAACGACATTGTCGGCGTGAATGTGTAATTCAACCTCACCGTCGCGGAGGTCGTGGTTTGATTCAAGCGCGCGAAGGTATAGTGTGCGCCTAACGCGTCCGAGTAAGAACCGTACCACTGATAATCGTTGATGTTCTTGCCGTAGTTCAGACTGAACGAGGAGCTGAACCTGCCCGACGACTTATAGTCGATCTCGGGACTGAGATTCCAGGAGCGGTTCTTTCCGTCGCCGACGTTGTAGAGACTCCAGTTGAAGTATGGCACCACCGCATGCCGGTCGTCGCCATTGACCGAGACCCACGGCGCCACATAGCTGTCTTGCCTGATCGCCGGGCCACCGCGGGCACTACGGTCATCGTACGTCGTGCCAAGCTGGCCGAGGGTACCGCCCCAGTGCAGGCCCCAGTTGTTCTTCAGCGTGATGTGCACATTCGTATTGTACGCGGCTTCAAGTGGAAGCCCGCTCGTGGTCCAATACTGCCACCAGTTGTTGTTCCACTGCAAGCGCTGATAGAAGAAACGCACATTGCGATCGAAGTAGCCCACCCACGTACTCCATGACGTCTGATCGGCGCGGCGCAGGTAACCGAGATCATTGATCTCGAAGCCCGGCGAGCGGCGCTGATAGGCACTCTCGTACATCAGATGCTGGCCGCCGACTTTGTCAAATTTGAATTCCTCGGCGTCGCCGCCCAGGACGGTGCGATTGGAGTCGAGCGGCAGATTCGCATCGGGACGCTGATACCCGTGAACACTATTCGTCTGCAGCGACTGCATCGCGAGTGGCGTTCCCTCGACACGACTCTGGTCGAAGGTGCCCGAGACCTCGTACGTGTTGTTGAAGAACCGATGTCTGAAATCCACCGCGCCAACGTACGCGTTCGTCGGCAGATATCCCGCGCTCCACTGATCGTTTGCGCGATCGACGGCCGTAACCATGCCCCCGATCTGCGTATTGCCGCCGCGAAAATCCTGCATCACACGCGCAAGGGCGTAGTTCGTCCTCGGTTCGAAGGTCGTGTCGCCCGGGCTCGCGTCGCGTTGTGTCACTGCGTCGAGAACGCCGATGGTCGTGCCGCTCGTGAGGCGACCGGTGAGCTTCGCCGCGCCGAGGATCGTCGTCGGCGCCTGGGGAACAGTGTCGCCGTACGTCGACGCGAGCTGAGGAGTCCGTCCAATACGCCTACTATAGTATAGGCCTTCGCCCCAGCAGTTCACGTTCGAGCAATTCACACCGAACTGAAACAGTCCTCGGCCCGCGACGAAATACGGGCGGCGCTCGTCGAAGAAAGATTCGTATGCCGTCAGGTTGAGCACTGCTGGATCCGATTCGACTTGGCCGAAGTCGGGATTGATCGTCGCATCGAGCGTCATGTTCGCCGCGACGCGATACTTGACGTCACCTCCTACCGATGCGCTGTTCGGATTCGTGTACGCATTGTTGGTGATCGTCGAAGCACGCTTCGTGACGACATAGGGCATCACCTCGAGCTTTCGCGGGACGTCGAGATTCTCGAGACCTTCGAGCGTACCGAGCTGGGAGAGCATATCCGGCTTGGACTGACTGAACTGGGGCCAGCTCAAGCGCTCGTTGTAGCGGTAGATGTCTCGGTCGATGGTAAAGCCGAAATCATGACGACGCTCTTTCCCATACCGCAACTGGGATAGCGGTATTCTGAATTCGGCCGTCCAGCCTAACGAGTCGACTTGCGTCGCGACGTCCCACACCGCGTCCCACGCGAAGTCTTCGTTGCCACCGTTCGAGATCTGACCGTCGAGCTTCACACCCGCTGGCGTGACGCCGAACTCGTACCCGTTGCGCTTGTCGTGATACGAGTCGAGGAAGATCCAGATCTTGTCGGTCGGCGTGAACGTGTCGCGCCGCTCGAGGATGCGGGTGATGCTGTCGGGTCGAGGGTCGTACGCGCGCACGAAGACGTACAGGTTCGAGGCATCGTACGCGACTCTTGCTTCCGTCTTGAACCTTGGCGCCTTGCCTTCTGTGGGTTGCCAATCCGTAAAGTCAGTGATCGGCGGCGTTTGTCTCCAAATGGGATCGTTGTCGCGCCCGTCGATAATGGGTGGACGATTCGCTCGAATGGCGACGGCCGCGGTGGCGACGCGAGCGGGACGGTGAGCCGTCGTGTCACGCGGCGACGCCATCGCGACTTGGCAGGCAATGGAGAGAACAAGAAGCATTCGTTGGCGCTACTGGGGGAGTCCGAGCTGATGAGTGATGACTCGCCACTTCGACAACCTTACTAGCGAAAAGGGTGGATAAAGTTTCATGAACGATCTGAACTGGTGCTCCACTCCAAACCATCCTCGCGCGGCGACTGTCCGATCGCGTGACCCTCATCACGGTTGGGCTCGCGAATGCTACAGGACCTGCGCTTCGCCCTACGCACACTGATCAAGAATCCAACTTTTGCGATCGCGGCCGTGTTGTGTCTCACGCTGGGCATCGGTGTGAACACGACGATCTTCAGCTGCGTGCGCGCGATGCTTCTGCGGCCATTTCCGTATCACGACCCCGATGCACTCGTTGCGATCGGAGAGTCGAATCCGCGCCGCGGTTGGCACATGAACACCGTGTCGTATCCCAATTTCCGGAGCTGGCAGGCAGACAACCGCACGTTGACGAGCGTCGGCATTTACACCGGTGCCTCGTTCAACCTCGCCGTGACTGACGCCGCCGATTACATCCAGGGCGGCGAAGTCTCGTGGACGATGTTTCACACGCTCGGCGTCGCGCCGGCACTCGGGCGCGACTTTCGTGAAGAGGAGGATCGGCCCGGCGGACCAAACGTGATCATGCTGAGCGATCGCCTGTGGCGCGAACGGTTCGACGGCAACGCCGACGCGATCGGACATCAGGTGATGGTGAACGGAGTTCCACATACGATCATCGGCGTAATGCCACCGGGCTTCGACTTCCCCGGCATTTCCGCCGCGTGGACGCTGCATCAACTGGATCCCCTCAAGAATCGCGGCAACCATTCCTGGCAGGTGATCGGACGTCTCAAACCAGGAACAGCGATCGAGCAGGCACGCATCGATCTCAATCGCATCGCCGCTGGACTGGAGACGCTCTATCCAGCGTCGAACACGGGTTGGGGCGTCGATGTCTTGACGCTGCGCGATGCGGAGGTCGGCGACGTGCGGCCCGTGTTGATGATCATGATGGCCTCGGTCGGATTCGTGCTGCTGATCGCCTGCGCGAATGTTGCCAATTTGCTACTCGCTCGCGCCTCGGCGCGCGCGAAGGAAATGAGTGTTCGCGTTGCACTGGGCGCTGACAGCGCGCGTCTCGTGCGACAGGTACTCACCGAGAGCGTTGTTCTTGGGCTGCTTGGCGGCATCCTTGGTGTTGCGTTTGCGTATGGCTTTTTGCGCTGGATCAACGCCAACATCGTCACGACAAGACCGCTCTGGATGCAGTTCCATATCGATGGTGAAGTTCTCATCTTCACCCTGGTACTCGCCGTCGCCACGGGGCTGCTCTTCGGTCTGATTCCGGCGCTCCAAGCCGCGAAGCCGAATCTCAACGAGACGCTGCGCGACGCCGGCACGCGTGGCTCGAGTGCCGGGCGTTCGTGGCAGCGTCTACGCGCGATGCTCGTCGTTGGCGAGCTCGCGCTGTCGCTCGTCCTCCTCGTCGGCGCGGCACTGCTCGTTCGCAGCTTTCTCGTGCTGCAAGACGTGAGGCCTGGTTTCGATCCAAGCAATTTGTTGACGATGCAGGTCACCCTGGAGGGGCCGGCGTACGACTCGACGTACAAACGATTCCAGTTCTGGGATCGCTTTCTCACAAAATTGAACGCGGAGCCGGGCGTCGTTTCCGCGGCGATCGCGAACCGAATCCCGCTCGGCGGGGGCAACAACAACAGCTTCTTTATTCCCGAGGGGCAAGACATCAAACTCGGCTCCGAGCCACTGCTCGAGATCCGCTGGTCATCGCCTCGATATTTAGAAACACTGCGTGTGCCGATCATCGTGGGCAGGATGTTCACGCAGCAGGAGTGGGCCGACAGTGGCGTCGGAGGGCGCGTCGCCGTGATCAATCAGTACATGGCGCGACAGTTCTGGAAGACGCCAGAGTCCGCGTTAGGCAAGCGCTTCCGTTTCGGGGCAGCGTCGGACACCTCGCGGCGATGGATCACCGTCGTTGGCATCGCGGGCGACATCAAGCACAAGCAACTGAGCTCGCCGCCGGATCTTCAAGGATACATGCCCTATCAACAAGGTGGTTGGAGTACGGCGGCGATCGTCGTGCGCACGCGTGACGACCCAACGCGCGCCACTGGAATCGTGGTGGGTGCGCTCAAACAGATGGACCCGCTGCTGCCAGCATATCGAGTGCTCAGCATGGACGCAAACATCCAACGCTCATACTGGCAGCGCGCACTCTATGGAAAGATGTTTGGCGCCTTTGCCGCGATCGCGCTGGTGCTCGCCGGCGTCGGACTCTATGGCGTGATCGCATACGCCGTGTCGCAGCGGACGCAGGAGATCGGTGTCCGCGTCGCGTTAGGTGCGCAGACCATGGATGTGGTGCGACTCGTCGTCGGGCAAGGCGCGCTGCTTGGAGGACTCGGGATCGCCATCGGTCTCGTCGGCGCCTTCGCGGTAACGCGCACGCTGCGCTCACTACTTTTCGGTGTGTCGCCGCTGGATATCGCAAGCTTTATCGGCGTATCGCTCGTACTGGGCGCGCTGACGCTTCTCGCGAGCTACATCCCTGCTCGTCGTGCGGCGCGCGTCGACCCGGTGGAGGCGTTGAGATACGAATAGGGTGGAGGGGTAGAGAGTAGGGGGTAGAGGGTTGAGGGCGCATTCTCCCATCCACTCTCTACCCTCTACCCTCAACGCCGAAATGCCTTCGTCGTCCAGACACCGAGGACGACGAGCACGAAGCCGGCAAGCATCGAGTGCCACATCCAGGCGTCGCCCACGAAGCGATACAGCCAGGGCGAGATGATGAACCACACGCCCATTAAGGCGACGATCCAACCAGCCCTCGTGCCCTGACCGTGACCATAGATGCCGACACCTAACGTGGCCGTTAGGGCGCCGGCGATGATGGCGTTGAGCTGGTTACCGATGTCGAGATCGCGTCGCCATGCGGACAGCAGCATGTACGCCCCGACAATGGCGATGAGAACGCTTGCACGCTTGACGCGCTCGGCGCCGGAGAATGCGTGGTAATGATGAGTCGGAGCCACTCGGGGCATGCGGCACCTCCGCGGAATCGAGCTCCGGAGCTCAGAGAGCAACGATTGGTCCGCACTGCCTGTCATTCCGAGGAGCCAGGCGACGAGGAATCTGCACCTAACGCCTGTCGGATCGGAGACCATTTCCGAACCGCGTTTACGCGCAGATCCCTCGTCCCCTCGACTTCGCTCGGTGCAGGCGCTCCGCTTATCGGAATGACAACGTGCTAGTCCGTGCTGGACGTGTCTTTCGCGATACGAGCCGCCGCGATGAGCTTGGGAACGTACTCGCGCGTTTCGGCTGGCAGATGTTTAGCAATCGCGTAAAAGTCCGCGTCGCTTCCCGTGGTTCGGCCGAGGACTTTGCCCATCGTTTTGGAAACCGTGCCAGGCCCGGCGTTGTACGCGGCGAGCGCGAGATACCACGAGCCGAAGCGCTCGTGCAGCTGCGACAGGTACGTCAGCGCCGCATCGGTCGACTTCGCCACATTAGTGCGATCGTCCCCATGCCGGCCAACGGAAAGACCAAGATTCCGCGCTGTGGACGCCATGAATTGCCAGAGTCCGACTGCCGAAACTCGGGACTTCGCGTGGGTCTGGTAACCCGACTCGATCAACGGGAGATAAGCGAGCTCTTGGGGCATGTTCCGATCAGCCAGCTTTGCCGAGATCATCGGAATGACTTTCTCGCCACGGTCGAGGGCGGCAGAGATGTCGCCTTTGAGCGAGGTCGAGAATCGCTGCACCCAGCTGTCAACGCGGGGGTTCTCGATATTCGCGAGATCCCACGACGGCTCGGCCGAGGCCGTCGTCGCGGCTGCAGCGTTAGATGATGGTACTGCCGCACTTACCGGCGTCGAGATCGCTTCGGCGGCCGGATGCATCGTAAACTGGAGTCCGCCACCTAACGATTGCGTGACCGCGAGCGCGCCGAGCGCGAAGAATGCCGATGTCATGATCCATCGAGCAATCGTGTCTCGGTGCAAATTGATCGCTTGGCGCATCGTCTGAGTGGACATGCGTTCAGTGCCTCCGGGATGTGGGGGGCGTAACGGGGACGGCAATAGTACCCCGGCCCGGCGGCGCCGTTTCACTTTATTGGGGTCTTCTCGCTTAGCGAGCGGTGCCGTAAACGCTTCCGGAACAACGGGCTAGGCAATAGCGGCGAGGGCCAGGCGCACAGATCTGTGCGCCTGG
>DATEGN010000014.1:0-7148 GCA_035280125.1 Gemmatimonadaceae bacterium
AGATACTTCGGAATGATCCCGACCGCATCGGCCAGTCGTCGTAAGGCAGAAACACGACTCTTCGTTGCCACCCTGGCCTCTCGCCTCTAGCCCCTAGCCCCTAGCCCCTCGGCGCAATCAGCACCGCTCCCAATGGCGGCAACGTCAGCGCCACCGACTGCGGATACCCATGGAAAGCCGACGGCTCCGTGTGAATGGAGTCGAACGCACCATAGCCACTGCCACCCCATTCAGGATCGTCGCTCGAGAGCAGCTTGACGTACGTGCCGCTATCCGGAACGCCGAGGCGATACGACTCGCGCGGCACCGGCGTCATGTTCAGCACGATGATGACGTGCTGGTCGCCCGCGCGACGCACGTACGAGATCACCGAGTTATCGCGGTCGGCAACGTCGATCCAGCCGAACCCTTCCCAGCTCGGATCCTCGCGCCAGAGCGCGGGCTGTTCACGATAAACGTGACCGAGGCGCTCGACATAGGAGATGTACCGTGCACGATCAGGAGTCTCGAGTAAGTGCCAATCGAGACTCTGATCGTGATCCCATTCGTTAGGCGTGGCCATCTCCGTGCCCATGAAGAGCAGCTTCTTTCCCGGGCGCGTCAGCATGTAGGCCAACAACAACCGCAGATTTGCCAACTTCTGCCAATGATCACCCGGCATCTTGCTGTACAGCGAGCCTTTGAGATGGACGACCTCGTCATGCGAGAGTGGCATGATAAAATGCTCACTGTACTCGTACATCATCGCGAAGGTGAGCTGGTCGTGATGATGGAAGCGGTAGACCGGATCCTTCGTGAAATAGACGAGGGTGTCGTGCATCCAACCCATGTTCCACTTGAAGGTGAAGCCCAGTCCACCTTCGCTGGCGGGCTTCGTGACGTTAGGCCACGCCGTTGACTCTTCGGCGACGGTGAAGCAGCCTGGCTCCTCGTCGCGGATCGTCTCGTTGAACTGCTTCAGAAACTCGACAGCCTCGAGGTTCTCGCGGCCGCCGAAACGATTGCGCATCCATTGTCCCGCCTTGCGGCTGTAATCGAGGTACAGCATCGAGGCGACGGCGTCGACGCGCAGGCCGTCCGTATGAAACTCCTGGAGCCAGTAGAGCGCATTGGCCACCAGGAAGTTGCGAACTTCGTTACGACCGTAGTTGAAGATCAGCGTTCCCCAGTCGGGATGTTCGCCAAGACGCGGATCCGCGTGTTCGTATAACGCAGTGCCATCAAAACGACGAAGCGCATAGTCGTCTTTGGGAAAATGCGCCGGCACCCAATCCAGGATTACACCAACTCCTCTTTGATGGAGGGTGTCTACTAAAAATCGGAAGTCGTCAGGCGTTCCGTAACGAGACGTCGGTGCGTAGTAGCCGCTTACCTGATAGCCCCACGATCCGTAGAACGGATGCTCCATGACCGGCATCAGCTCGACGTGCGTGAAGCCGAGCCGGCTCACATGATCGGCGAGCCGCGGCGCGATCTCGCGGTAGCTGAGCGGACGATGGCTCTGTTCGGGTACGCGGGCCCACGAGCCAAGGTGTACTTCGTAGATGAGCACAGGCTCATGCAGCACGTCCCAGTGCCCTTTGTTGTCGCGTCGTGTCATCCAGTCGCCATCGCCCCATCGATACGCGCCTTCGTGCTCGACGATCGAGGCGGTGCCTGGATGCTGTTCGAGCTTGAAGGCGAAGGGATCCGTCTTGACGCGGATGAGGCCGTCGCTCGTCACCATCTCGTACTTATACAGCGCGCCGGCTTTGATCTCCGGCACAAAGAGCTCGAAGACACCGGAGCTTCCCATCGAGCGCATCGGAAAGATTCGACCATCCCAGCCGCAGAAGTCGCCGACGATGCTGACACGCCGCGCGTTAGGCGCCCAGACGGCGAAGCTCGTGCCTTCGACGCCATCCATCGTGCGGATGTGCGCCCCGAGCTTTTCCCAGAGTCGCCGATGCGTGCCTTCACCGAAGAGGTGGAGGTCCACATCACCGATCGTTGGCAGAAAGCGATACGGGTCGTCGTGCTCCCACACCGCACCGTCGGCAAAGTGGAAGCGCAGCCGATACCGGAGCGGGAGCTTGGCGTCGGCGATGAAACCGCAATAGAGATTCGAGAGGCCTGTCGCCGTCGTGTCGAGCGCGACGACACGTGAATCCGCCTCGAGCACCGCTTCGGCGGCGATCGCGTTAGGCATGAGCGCTCGAATCACGACCCCACTCGTCCCCGCAACCGTAGCGGTGTGCGCGCCCAGGACGTTGTGTGGCTGCGAGTGCTCACCAGAGAGTATCCGGCCGAGGTCGCTCGGACTCGGCAGCAGCGCCGCGAGTGAGCTGCTCTTCCCACCTCCGCCACCGCGCGGACGCGACGGTCGTGCGGCCGACGTCGTTTCGGGCTTCTCGACGCGCGGCAGGAGCGCATCTCCCTGAGGCGGCAGCTCGTCTTGTGGATCTTCGGGCATGCCTGCGCTCTCTCGCTTGGGTGTCGCGCGCGTGGTTGTCTTGCGCGCGGTGCGTGGTGGGCGTTCCACGGTGGAGCTGCCTCCCGCCTCGCGGCGCGTCGTCTCGCCAGAGTCAGACGAGTCGCCGCGGGCTGGAGTTTCCGGCGTCGGCGCGCTCGCGTCCCGGCTCGGGTTCGGGCGCGTTTTGCCGCGTTTCGCCACACGCCCGCGCGGCTGCTCGCGCTCACGGTCGGGTGGCGGACTCTCGCGCGGCTCCTTGTCGTCGTCTCTGGGTTCGGGGCTCATCGTTGCTCTCCTCGTCGGCAGCCGTTAGGCAGCGTTAGGCGTTCCCGGTATCGGGCGCCGGCACCGCGGGCTCCCCGTCCGGTGGCGTCGCTCCCAGCCGGCGTTCCGTCCCGTGACGCAGCAGCAGCAGTGAGTGCGCGGCCACCATCACCGATGTCCCATCCTCGGGACCGTGACACTCCGAGTGCGCGCTGTCGAGAAGCGTCATCCAGAATCCCTCCTCGGCCACATGCGGCAGCGTGAACCGACAATCGCCATCTCCACCATTCAAGATGAGCAATAATGTGTCCCCACGAATCGGGCGACCCCGGTCATCGGTCTCGTCCGTTGCCTGACCGCTGATCAGCATCCCCAGCAAATGGTTATCGGCGTTCTGCCAATCACCTTGCTGCAGCTCCTGGCCATCGGCACGGAGCCACATCACGTCCTTACCGGACGGTGAGTTCGGATCTTTCCCACGGAAAAAGTGCCGCCGGCGAAGGACGGGATTGTTCTGACGAATCGCGACGACGCGCTGCACGAACGCGAGCAGATCTCGCTGGCGATCGGTGAGGTTCGTCCAATCGATCCAGGTGATGTCGTTGTCCTGTGAATACGCGTTGTTGTTGCCGCGCTGCGTGCGGGCAATCTCGTCGCCGTGCGCGATCATCGGCGTCCCCTGGGAGAACGCGAGCGAGGCGAGAAGGCTCTTCATCACCCGATAGCGCGTGTCGAGAACGCGCTTATCGTCGCTCGGACCTTCGACGCCCCAGTTTCGGCTGAGGTTGTCGTTGTGGCCGTCCTGATTGTTCTCGCCGTTGGCTTCGTTGTGCTTTTCCTCGTAACTCACGAGGTCTGCCATGGTGTATCCGTCGTGCGCGACGATGAAGTTCACGCTGGCATACGCGTCGCGGCCGCTCCACTGATAGATGTCACTCGAGCCGGTGAGTCGCGACGCGAGCTCCGGCACCATGCCCTTGTCGCCGCGCCAGAAACGACGGAGCGCATCGCGATACTTCCCATTCCACTCCGCCCAGCGAATCGGGAAGTTGCCAACTTGATAACCGCCAGGGCCGACGTCCCATGGCTCGGCGATGAGCTTCACCGTGGCGAGCGTCGGATCCTGATGAATGATATCGAAAAAGGACGACAAGCGATCGACCTCGTGAAGCTCGCGGGCGAGGACGGGCGCCAGGTCAAACCGAAAACCGTCGATATGCATCTCCGTCACCCAATAGCGCAGCGAGTCCATGATGAGTTGGATCGTGCGCGGGTGACGCATGTTGAGACTGTTGCCCGTACCGGTGAAATCGGTATAAAAGCGCGGGTTCTGCTCCAGGCGATAGTACGCAACGTTGTCGATGCCTTTCAACGAGAGCGTCGGACCCAGATGGTTTCCCTCTCCGGTATGGTTGTACACGACATCCAAAATCACTTCGATGCCTGCGGAATGGAACGTTTTGACCATCGACTTGAACTCGTAGACCTGATTGCCGAGCCCGCGCGTCGCGTATCGCACGTCGGGAGCGAAGAAGCCGATCGAGTTGTAGCCCCAGTAATTCGTTAGGCCTTTCTCCGGCAAATGCCGGTCGATGACGAACTGGTGGACGGGCAGGAGCTCCACGGCCGTTATGCCTAACGATGTAAAGTAGTCCAGCATCGCGTCGGCGGCTAATCCCAGAAAAGTTCCTCTCAAATGCTCCGGCACGTCCGGGTGCTTCACCGTCATGCCCTTGACGTGACACTCGTAAATGACGGTGCGATTCCACGGTGTCGTGGGCCGCTGATCGTTCTCCCACGTGAACGCATTGTCGATGACGACCGACTTCGGCACACGGCCCGCGCTGTTGTCGGGATCCGGCTCGAGATCTTCGTTCGGGCCGCCGACCTTGTACGCGAAAACGGCGTTGCTCCATTTGATCGAGCCGGTGATTGCTTTCGCGTACGGATCGATGAGGAGCTTCGCCGGATTGAAGCGATGCCCTTCTTCGGGGCTGTATGGTCCGTGAACGCGATAGCCGTAATACTGACCCGGGCGCACGTCTGGCAGATAGCAATGCCACACCTGGTCGGTTTGCTCGTGAATCTGAATTCTCGCGCTTTCGGTCGCGTCGTCCTCGTGATTGAAGAGGCATAGCTCGACGCCGGTCGCGTTTTCAGAGAAGATGGCGAAGTTGACGCCTTCGCCATCCCACGACGCACCGAGTGGGTAGGGTTGTCCAGGCCAGACGCGCAAGTGAGTGACGAGTGATTAGTGGTTCGTGGCGAGTGAAAAGAGCGCGGCGGTCCATGCCGGTACCGATACTGCTTGTGCCGGCGCAACATCGAGGAGGCGGCGAGGCTCGTCGGCGGTTGGCGGGCCTACGGCGTCCCGCGCTCCGCGTTCCGCCTCCCGCGCTCCAGCCCACGTGTCGGCCTCCGCGCTCAGCACAAGTCGGCCTTCGCCGCCGTAGCCCGTCGCGTCCGTCGTTAGGCGAATCGTCCACTCGCCGCGCTCATCAGGAAGCGACATCGGCTGCGCCTCGTGGCTGCAGTTGAAGACGGCGAGCAGCTTTTCCTGGCGCGCCTCGTGATCCTTCGGCGAACGCAACAGCATGATGCAGCCGGCGACCTCGCTCACCGTCACGGTCGATCCGTCGGGACGCAACATCGGCTCCTCGTCCCGAAGGGTGAGCAGATCGCGATAGAGGCTGAAGAGCGCCGCGTGCTGGACGTCAGCCTCACGCGAGTGGTCGAGCACGGAGGTGCGCAGCGTGTCCTCCGACTGCGGATCGGGCACCTCGTTTCCCCAGCCAAAGGACTCGAACTCCTTCCGTCGTCCGCCACGCACCGCCTCGATGAGCATTGGATCGCCATGACTCACGAAGTATTGAAACGGATTCGTCTCTCCGTACTCCTCGCCCATGAAAATCAGCGGGACATACGGCGATAGTAGCAACAACGCGGCCGCCAGTCGCAGTTGCTCGGGCATCAACACCGTCGAAAGGCGATCGCCTTTCGCGCGGTTCCCAACCTGATCGTGATTCTGAATCGCGACGACGAAACGCTCGCGCGGCAGCCCGTGCGAGCTTGTCCCATGCCGTCGTCGCCGATGTCGCGAGTGGCCCCCGTCGTACACGAAGGGTTCGCGCAGCGACGCCGCGAGGTGATCGATCGCTCCGTAGTCGGCGTAATAGCCACTCTGCTCTTTCGTCAGGAGCGCATGGACCGCGTGGTGAAAGTCGTCGCTCCACTGCGCATCGAGGCCGTAGCCGAATTCGTCGAGCGAGCGAATGAGCTTCGGATCATTCAGATCACTTTCCGCGATCACGAGTGCGCGTCGGCCGAGTTGCACTCCGAGCTCGTGCACAGCGTCGGCAATCTCCTGCAGCAAGTGCGTGGCGCTGAAGTCGAAGATGCCGTGCACCGCGTCGAGTCGCAGGCCGTCCACGTGATACTCGGCGACCCAATAGCACGCATTGTCCACGACGTACCGCCGAACTTCATCGCTCTCGGCGTCGTCGTAGTTGAGCGCGGGTCCCCACGGCGTCTTGTATTTCTCGGTGAAGTACGGACCGTAGCAGGGCAAATAATTCCCCTCGGGTCCGATGTGGTTGTAGACGACGTCGAGAATCACCGCGAGGTCCTCGGCGTGCGCGGCATTCACGAGCGCCTTCAGTCCGTCGGGTCCGCCGTAGCTGTTTTGCACCGCATAGAGATCGACGCCGTCGTACCCCCAGTTTCGCGAACCTGGAAACTGTGCAACGGGCATGATCTCGATCGCGCTGACACCCAGATCTCGACGCAACCCGCGTAAATATGGAATAATTGCGGTGAACGTTCCGTCGCGTGTAAATGTCCCGACATGGATCTCATAGATGGCGAGATCGCGCATTGCGACGCCGCGCCACTCCTGGTCACTCCAACGAAATGCGTTCGGGTCGACCACGCGCGACAGACCATGCACGCCATCGGGTTGCCAGCGGCTCACCGGATCCGGCAGCGCTTTGTCTGTTTCGTCGAGGAGATAGCCGTACTCGCTCCCGACCGACGCTTCCGTTATGAGCGACTCGAAGACACCGCCATCCCGACGAGCCAACTCGCGCTCGCTGGTGACGCCGTCACTCGTCAGGCGCACGCGAACACGCTTCGCGCATGGTGCCCATACGTTGAATTGCACTCCGTTCCCTGGGATCACCGTCGCGCCGCGTTCGAGTTGCCAGGTCGTCATGGTAGCCGGTTCACGAGAGCAACATATGCGCCGTCGGTCGTGGATCGTGGATCGTGGATCGTGGATCGTGGATCGTGGATCGTGGATCGTGGATCGTGGGTAGTGCGTAGAGAGAAAAACGACGCGCCGTGTGCTCTCTACCCTCGAGGGACTTCTCACGACCCACGACCCACGACCCACGACCCACGATCCACGACCCACGACCCACGACCCACGACCTAT
>DATEGN010000015.1:0-2956 GCA_035280125.1 Gemmatimonadaceae bacterium
TGTGTCGATCCTAGCCCCCACCCCCTAGGCCCTAGCCCCTCCTAATTCCTGATACAACATCGCCACCGCCCGCAGCCCCTTCGTGAAGTTCTCCTCGCTCATCCACTCGTTAGGTGCGTGTGCATTTTCGCCGGGCAGACCAAAGCCCATTAGCAACACCGGCGCCTTGAGAATACGCTGAAAATCGCCGACGACGGGTATCGAGCCACCCTCGCCGGTGACAACGGGCTGCCGGCCGAATGCCGACGCGAGGGCGCGACGCGCCGCGTCGAAGAGTGGACCGTCCAAATTCGCTCGCCACGGACTACCGCCATGCAGATGCGTGACATTGACAGTCACGCCCTTCGGTGCGACTCGCTCCACGTGCGCGCGCATCAACCGCTCGATCTCGTGCGGGTCCTGATCGGGCACGAGGCGACAACTGACTTTCGCCATTGCCTTCGACGGCAACACGGTCTTGGCACCCTCACCGGTGTATCCGCTCAGCAAACCATTTATTTCGCAGGTCGGGCGCATCCATAATCGCTCGAGCGTGCTGAAGCCCGCTTCGCCACCTAACGCGGGGGCGCCAGTTTCGGCGCGGAACTGCTCCTCGTTGAATGGCAGCGCGCGAATCTCCTTGCGTGCCGCGTCGCCCCAGTCGATCACCTTGTCGTAGAAGCCGGGTATGGCGATACGGCCATTCGCGTCGTGCATCGTCGCGAGAATGCGCGCGAGGGCCATCGCGGGATTGATCACCGCGCCGCCGTAGCTCCCGGAATGGAGATCGCTCGATGGACCCTGGAGCTCGATCTGAAAATACGCGAGTCCCCGTAATGACGAGAGAATCGAAGGAAGCCCTGGCGCGAACATCGCCGAGTCGGAGATGATCACGGCATCGGCGCGAAGCAGATCGGCGTGCGACTGGATGAAATCCGACAGATGCTCGCTTCCCACTTCCTCTTCTCCCTCGGCGAGCACCACGACATTCACCGGTAACTTGCGGCGTGTTCTCAGCAGCCCTTCGAGGGCTTTGATGTGGAGAAAAAGCTGACCTTTGTCGTCGACAGAGCCGCGCGCGAAAATCTTTCCGGCGCGAACGGTCGGTTCGAACGGCGGGGAATCCCACAGCTCCAGCGGTTCGGCCGGTTGAACGTCGTAGTGGCCGTAGGCGAGCACGGTGGGTGCGTCGTCTCCAGCGCCACGCCATTCTCCAACGACCACGGGATGTCCCGGCGTCGGATGCACCGTTGCCTTCAGCCCTGCGTCGCGCAAGCTGCGAGCGACCCACTCGGCCGCACGCGCGGTGTCCTCGTTATGCTCGGAGCGCGCGCTGACGCTCGGGATGCGCAGCAGATCGAAGAGCTCGTCGCGTATGCGGGCTTCGTTCTGGGTGAAGAACTGATCGAGATCAGAAGGAACCATGATGTCGGCGGCGTGGTGAAGCTTTAAGCTAGTCGATTTGAAGAGGTGCTAGGTGCTAGCGGCTCCGCGTTTCGTCTAGCACCTGGCACCTAGCTCTAGGCCCAGCCGCTCACAGTCAGTGTTTTTTCTGGTCCCGCACACCCAGATACGCGAGGTACAGGTGCGCCATCTCGTCGCCGAGGTTCTCGCCGATGAGCTGACGGTGTTCGGGCCATACTTCGCCGAACACTGTCGTCTCGCGCAACGCACCGAAGAACATCATGAACCCCAGCGCAATTGCGCGCTCGGGGTCGGGATGCGTCACCTCGGCGCGACGAGTCGGATCGAGCAGCAGCGTGCGAAGTCGCTCGATATTGTGGGCGTTGACCTGGCGACCGGTGGCCTGAATCACCGGATCGACGCGGGCACGCAGAAAGAGACTCCGCGCGACGCCTCTCTTGGCCGCGTAGACCTCGACCGCCGTGCGTGCGAACTCTGTGAGAATTTCTGAAATCGATGCGCCGCGCCAATGATCCGGATCGAGCAACTCGTCCGCGCGCTCTTTCATCTCCTTGAAAAAACGCTCATCGAGGAGATGCAACAGCGCGTCCTTGTCGGGAAAGCGCCGGTAGAATGCACCGACAGTCACTCCCGCACGCTCCATGATCTCGGCGAGCGTCGCTTCGGTAAAGCTCTTCTCATCGAGTACGCGCTCGGCAGCGTCGAGAATCCGGTCGAGCGTCTCCTGACTGCGTGTCTGTTGCGGAGGACGGAATCTCGGAATCGTCATCGCACGAACCTCACTTCCACTGGTGATCGGTGCGCCGCGATCGACCGTGACTTCTCACCTCGTCAGCTCTAACAAGCAGCGGATGGGCTCAAGCCGCAAGCCCGCAAACTCGCACCAAGGACACTGGCGCCTACTTTCTGGCGGGCCAACCTCCGATCCACTCGCGAAGGACCCAGAGCCGGCGCTGCGTTACGAGTCCATGGCGAGTTCTCATCTCGACGAGCGTGTCTCGAGCTACGGTGCGGAAGAACGGTGCCAGCTGCGTAACGATCGGATGTACCTCTGCGCTCTCGTCGAGTGCGACGACCAGGTTGTCGCCGGCACGCGCCACCTCGGCGAAGCTTGGCCAGAGATCGTATTGGTTGCTCCGCCCGCCGAGGTTCAACGAGAACGTCGTTGGGTGGTCGGACGCGTAAAAGGCCAGCTGCGCGGCGTCGTTGTATCGATCCGCCGCGATCCAGGTATGACCGCGCGATGTGGCGGCCGCGCGTTGGGCGCTGAGCGAGGCCGCACCCGCGAGCTCGCGCCAGCCCGCGGACCGGGCGACGGGATCCTTACGCGGAGGAATAGGCAGGACGTCAAATGCCGCATGCATGTAGATGAGCAACGACATCAGCCCCGCGAGCCACAAACCCGCGCGTAGCCACTTTTGCAGCGCCTGCGACAGTGGGAGAGTTGCGAGCAATGGTATCGCCGCGATGTACGCCGGTGCAGGCCAGTTCGCTTCGACGCGCTGACGTGTCGCGCTATAGCAGAAGAACAGAAACGTGAAGGCGGTGATCA
>DATEGN010000016.1:0-2358 GCA_035280125.1 Gemmatimonadaceae bacterium
TGCCGAGCTCCACAGCGCCCACCCGGGATTCACCCGGTTCGGGTAGAGCGCGAGCATCTTCTCGTAGAGCTCCTGCCGGGAGGACGTCGTCTTCAGGAGCCGGTCGAAGTCCCGGATGTACTGCCGCGTCTCTTCGATGATCTCGGGCCTGTCGTCGCTCTCGGGCCGTTTATGTGACGCGACCACTGCGCGCGGGCGGAGCGCCTCGATCGTGTCGAGCGCGGCAAGCCACTCCTGCCGCGTTTCGGCAGTCGATTCGACAAGATAGAGGTGGACGTCGTTGTACGCAGCGTCGCCGGCCACCACGAGCCCGATCGAAGGGACGTGCAGGCACGTGGTGTGATCCGTGTCGGTATGACCGAGCTCCACCGCGATCGCTTCGCGCCCTTCGAGATCGATCACGTTTCCTTCGAGCTCCTCGGCCATCACCAGTTTCTCGGGAATCTGACCCGGGAATCCTGCTCCCCACGCGGCGAGGCCCTGTGGCGACGCATTCCCCTGCATCACTTTGATGGTGTTGGGCGTCGCCACGACTCTGGCGTTCGGAAATCGCTCGAGAACGGTGCCAACCCCAAACCAGTGATCGCCGTGACCATGTGTGATGTAGATGGTCGTCAGGTTCTTGTGCCTGGACGCCACCCAATCCGCCAGAGCCGTGGCCTGCTTGACGGTCATGAACGCATCCACGAGGACGGCGTCGCGCGCGCCGTAGATCAGAGTAGACGCCGACGCCTGGAAAAACGTCTCGTGTACGCCTTCAGGCCGTTGAGCTTGAGCGATGGGTATGGCCGGAGTCACGAACACTTCCCACTTCAAGGGTTCCATAGTCCATAACGCTAGAAAACCCGCGTGTCCGGCTCAAGGACGAAAATGCCGCGAATCCGGCCTTCGCGTCAGACGAGCTCCTCACCGGAATACAATGCCGGCGATGCACCGCGTGGGTTTCGTGGTTGTCGGCGATTTTCAGATCATGAGCTGCGCGGCGGTGGCGGCGTTCGACGTCGCCAACATCTTCGCCGGGAGACGGTTCTACGAGGTCCGAGCCCTCTCGGAGCGGGGCGGCATCGCGCGGAGCTCCGTCGGCGTCGCGCTCAAAACAGCGCGACTCTCAGGATCGCACGACACCTTGCTGGTGGCCGGTCCAACGGCGATCGCGCCCTCCGGCAAGCGGGTCCTGGCGTACCTGCGCCGCGAAGCCTCGAAGTCGCGTCGCGTTGCGTCCATCTGCACAGGCGCGTTCGTTCTGGCGGAAGCTGGAATCCTCGATGGCCACCGAGCCACGACACACTGGCTCTATACCAGAGAGTTGCAGGCCCGGTACCCGAACGTACGCGTGGAGGAGGATCGCATTTTCACCCACGATGGTCGGATCTGGACGTCGGCCGGAATGACGGCGGGCATAGACCTCGCGCTTGCGTTGGTCGAGTCCGACCTCGGCGCCGATATCGCGAGGCAGGCCGCGAAGGGGCTGGTCGTGTATCTCCGGCGCGGCGGCGCCCAGGCACAGGAGTCAGCTCTGCTTTCCATGGCGGCGCAGTCCGATCGCATCCAGACGGCGCTCTCGTACGCACGGCAGAATCTTCGTTCCGATCTGTCTGTCGACGAACTCGCGGCCGCCGCGCATCTCAGCGTGCGCCAGTTTTCGCGCGCCTTCCGGCAGGAGACCGGCCAGTCTCCCGCAAAAGCCGTCGAAGCGCTGCGCGTAGAGGTCGCGCGCGTGATGCTCGAAGAAGGCTCTCATTCCGTCGAAGAGATGGCGGATGCGACCGGCTTCGGCAACCGCGAACGGATGCGCCGCGCATTCGTCCGCGTGTTCGGACGGCCGCCACAAGAACTCAGACGCGACGGCCGCGACAACGGGGGCGGCGCGCACGTCGTCGCTCAACGAGCGAGGAGAACGTGACTGAGATCACGGCGTGACGAAGAACGGTTCCATCTCCTTGTACTCGAAAATTTTCACCGCTGGAGCCGCCGGGCCTGTGCCCTGCGCGAGCGCGAGGAACGCCTGCTCCGACTGCGCGACCATGGCGCGCGCCAGGTCGTTCTTGTGAATCGAGTGGAAGCGAGACGGCAGCACCCAGTGGAACAGCGGCATGACGAAACCCAGTGCAGAGGGTGTGTTGGAGTTGCCGAGGATCACGGCCGGGCGGTAGAGCCCGAGGAAGTCGAACTTGAGCTCCTCCGATTTCTTCTCTTTCTCGCCGATGTTCCGGAGGTACTTCGTCGACGACTGTGCGTCGGCACCGACCGCTGTCATCATCGCCAGCACACGAGCGCCGCCTGCCTTGGCCGCCGACGCGAAGGCCGTGGGGTAGGTAATCTCGATCCTGTGCACCTCCTCGTCCGCCATCTTTGCGC
>DATEGN010000017.1:0-17307 GCA_035280125.1 Gemmatimonadaceae bacterium
CCGGCTGTCATCCAATTCCGCTAAAGCCCGTGGTCAGCACAGCTTGTTCGATATGCTCGAGCGCCAGGCGGAAGCGGCGGAAGTCCTTACGACGCTCTCGCCGCGGCTGGCCAAAGCCTGACGAGTAAAGCTCGGACGCCGCGCTGGCCAAGGCGGCCGGCGACGCCGAGCTACTCACGCCGCTTTTTGTTCGAGCCTAGCGCCGAACCAACCGAACCGCACCGACCTTCTTGTTGCCGCGCGAAGGGCGGATCACGATCTCGATGTCACGGCCGAGTCGCAGTAGAATGCGAACCAACCGGTCCGTCGAGAAGCCGCGAAGCTTGCCGTTGAGAAGAAGGGAAACTTGTGAACGCGCTTCGCCCGTTTCGTCGGCGACTTGGACCTGAGACATGTCGCGCTTGTCGACGATGCTCTGAATCTCCGACAACAGCTCTTCCTTCTTAATAAATGGGTTACGAACCCCCGGCTGCGAGCCGCGGCGCCTGCGTTTTGCTGTGCCCACCCTGGACCCCGTTTGTGGATGGTGACGTGAGTGCCTTCGAACCGCGCGAACATTAATGAATTCTCACGATTCGGGAAGAGGCGATTTTCATCTCGTTGAGAGAAATCACGATTTGCATACAGAAAAACCCCGAATGCCGTTGGCTTTTGTCGGAAAAGCACCGCCAAATCAGCATTGCAGAGGCTTCAAAGCCGCCTCGAAGCTGCCGGGGACCATCTGCAAGCGCACTGACATGCACCGCGAGGCGAAGTCGAGAAGCGCCGAGGACATAAGTGCGTACAAAACGTGACCTGGATCTCTTGACGAGTGCCCATTGACGGAGCAAGCTCCGGCTTCCCGATGATGGAGGGCGTCGACGAGATGGAGATTCAACGTCAGACCGACGGTGTGGCGAACGGTCTTGATTTCCCTTTCGCGGATCAGCGTCACCCGAGTTCGTGGTCTGATTCGGACCTGCTTGCCAGGATTCTCGATGGCGTCGCCGACGGAATCGCCGCGCATGACGCCTCCGGACAGCTCCTCTTCATCAATGATGCCGGCGCGCGCATGTGTGGGTACGAAAGCCCAGCCGCAGCGCTGATGGCTCCTCCGAGGGACTTCTTAACGCGCGTTCAAACCTTCGATGCCAACGGATCAGCACTCACTGAAGCTGAATTACCGGGGCCGCTCGCCGCACAGGGTCAAGTCGTTCCCGAGCGCCTGGTGCGATTACGGCTTCGTGCGTCGGGCTGTGAGCGCTGGCTCGCGGTGAAGGCAACGCCGATTCTCGACCGGCGCGGAGCGGTGCGGATGTCGATCAGCATCTTTCGCGACGTCTCGCGCGAAAAGGTGATCGAAGCCGAACACGAGCGCGTTGTTCGGGAATTGGAGCTGGAACGGGCACGTCTCGAGCGGCTCGTCGATCGACTTCGGGCACAAGTTGGCGGGGACGATTCCCGCGAAGACTCGGATCGTTAGGCCCCGCCGCGGCGAGCGGCGCTCTTCGTCTTGATGATGACCACGCCGCTCGCCCCGGCGTCGCCGTACGCCCGCTTAGCGCTGGCTCCCTTCAGTACTTGGATGGTGTCGATCGTCGACGGGTCCAAATCGCGGACGGCCGTCGGAACACTCGTGCTATCACCGCGCGGCAACACGTGGCCATCGAGCACATACAGCACGTCACGCGGGAACCCGAGCGCAACCCGTTCGTCCGTCGTCGGGACGACGGCCGGATGGGTGAATCGCGGAGTGGAACAAGCTGCAACGGCGGCAACAACAATTATGAAAGACAACCGGGACATAGTGGCGCGATTAGATGTGCGAGGGATTCCGTCCTTACCGCTCGAGCCCATCCCCTACCTCCCCTAGTCCCTCTGCCGCCCTACATTACCGCGGCATGAGCGCGAAGCGCAATCTCGAAACGATCACCTCGACGCCAAGCAACTCGGGCACGCCGTCCGCGCCGCTGCGCGAGCCCAGGGCGGCCGAAACCAAGCCTGTGTTGATGGCGGGCGCGACCGAGCGTACAAAGCTCGCATCGCATGGCGAACGCAATCCGGGGATGTCTCTCGATCTCGACGCTGTTCGATCGATCCACGTCAATCGGAGCGCCGTCGAGCGTCGCGCGGCAACGATTCCAACGCGTCGCACCGTCAAGAAGGAGTGGCAGGCTGCTTGGCTCCTGCGGGCGATCACCCTCATCGACCTAACGACGCTCGCCGGCGATGACACGCCCGGCAATGTGCGCCGCTTGTGTGCGAAAGCGCGGCGTCCACTGCGCGACGACCTCGAGCGTTCGCTCGACATTGCCGAGCTGGGCATTCAGGTCGGAGCGGTGTGCGTCTATCATGCCCTCGTGCCGACCGCTATCGAAGCACTAGCAGGGACATCGATTCCAGTTGCGGCCGTTTCCGCTGGCTTTCCCGCCGGACTGAGCCCAGTCGAGCAACGCGTCGATGAGATCCGCGCCAGCGTCGCTGCGGGTGCACGCGAGATTGATATCGTCATCACCCGCGCGCACGTGCTGACCGGCAATTGGCAGGCGCTTTATGACGAGGTGAAAGCGTTTCGCGCCGCTTGTGGCGAAGCACACATGAAAGCGATCCTCGCCACCGGCGAGCTCGCGACGTTGAACAATGTCGCGCGCGCAAGCGTCGTCGCGATGCAGGCTGGCGCGGATTTCATCAAGACGTCCACAGGTAAAGAGGGAGTGAATGCCACTCTGTCTTTCGCGCTCGTGATGGCGAGAATGATCCGCGAGTACCGCGAGCAGACTGGATACGCGGTGGGATTCAAGCCAGCTGGTGGGATACGCAGTGCAAAGAATGTTTTGGAGTACATGTATCTCATGAAGGAAGAGCTCGGGGATCGATGGCTGCGCCCCGATCTATTTCGTATTGGCGCCAGCGCGTTACTCACCGACATCGAACGGCAGCTCGAGCACTTCGTCACCGGCCGCTATGCCGCGGCGTACCGCATGCCCATGCCCTAACGACATGTCATCAGTCGCCGAAATCTTCGAGTCACTCGACTACGGCCCAGCTCCCGAGAGCGACAAAGATGCCGTCGCCTGGTTAGGCAAGCGCGGTCGTGTCTTTGGGCACTTCATCGCCGGCCGCTGGACCGAGCCGGGCGAGACCTTCGATGTCTTCAACCCGGCTACTCGCGGCCTGCTGGCGCGTGTAAGTCTGGGGACCGGTCAGGACGTGAACGCCGCGGTTTCAGCGGCACGCTCGGCGCAACCAGCATGGCAAGGCCTAACGCCACATGCCCGAGCGCGTTGGCTCTACGCCCTCGCGCGCGGAGTCCAGAAGCACTCGCGCCTCTTTGCTGTTCTCGAGAGCATGGACAACGGAAAGTCGATCCGCGAAACGCGCGACATCGACATCCCACTCGTGGCGCGTCATTTCTATCATCACGCCGGCTGGGCGCAACTCCTCGACAGCGAGTTCCCCGGTTACCACGGCGTTGGCGTCGTTGGGCAGATCATCCCTTGGAATTTTCCGCTGCTCATGCTCGCATGGAAGATCGCGCCGGCCCTGGCCGCTGGGTGTACCATCGTGATCAAACCGGCCGAGTTCACGCCACTTACCGCGCTGCTCTTTGCGGAACTCGCCGCAGACATTGGGCTTCCGCCCGGTGTTCTGAACGTTCTCACTGGTGATGGTGACACCGGCAAGCTGATCGTCGATCACGCAGACGTCGACAAGATTGCGTTCACGGGATCCACGGAGGTGGGCCGCGCAATTCGCCGTGCAACCGCGGGCTCCGGGAAAAAGTTGAGCCTCGAGCTCGGTGGTAAGAGTCCGTTCATCGTGTACGACGACGCCGATCTCGATAGCGTCGTCGAGGGTGTTGTTGACGCTATCTGGTTCAATCAGGGTCAGGTCTGCTGCGCTGGGTCGCGACTGCTCGCGCACGAAGGAATCGCCTCGAAGCTCGAAGCGAAGCTTCGCGCGCGCATGGAAAAGTTGCGCATCGGCCCATCCCTCGACAAAGCAGTAGACATGGGTGCGATTGTCGCGCCCGTGCAACTCGAGCGCATCCGCGGACTCGTGAGGCAAGGTGTCGACGAGGGCGCGCGCATGTGGCAGCCGTCCTGGGCGTGTCCGACCGAAGGCTATTTCTACCCACCGACGCTCTTCACCGATGTTTCGCCGTCGTCGACCATCGCGCAGGTCGAGATTTTCGGACCCGTTCTCGTGTCGATGACCTTCCGTACGCCACAGGAGTCCGTCGCGCTGGCCAACAATACACCCTACGGTCTCGCCGCGAGTGTGTGGACTGAAAACATCAACCTCGCCCTCGATATCGCGCCGAAGCTCAAATCCGGTGTCGTCTGGGTGAACTCGACCAATATGTTCGATGCTGCGGCGGGCTTTGGCGGCTATCGCGAAAGTGGATTTGGAAGGGAAGGGGGTCGGGAGGGCATGTTCGAGTACCTAACGCGAGATACGGCACGCGAGGCGCGAGCGACGCCGGATGTGCGCCACCCCTCATTCACGGCTCGCGACTTGTCGCGCGCCACGGAGCCCGAACCACTAACCACCAATACTCAGCCACCGATCGACCGAACGCCGAAGCTTTTCATCGGTGGCAAACAAGTACGGCCCGACTCAGGCTATAGCCGCCGCATCCGAGGACCTAACGGCGACATCGTTGGCGAGGTCGGCGAGGGGAACCGCAAGGACATCCGCAACGCTGTCGAGGCAGCGCACGTCGCATACAATGGCTGGAGCAAGGCGACCGGCCACAATCGCTCTCAGATCCTGTATTACATCGCCGAGAACTTGGCTTCGCGCGCGTCAGAATTCGCCGATCGGATTCAGCGCGTGACCGGTCGCGATTCGTCGGATGCAATGAGCGAGGTCGAGGCCGCAGTATCGCGCCTGTTCACCTACGGTGCGTGGGCAGACAAGCACGACGGCGCCGTGCATTCGGTGCCCATCCGGGGCATCGCAATCGCCATGCACGAACCCATCGGCGTGCTCGGTGTCGTCTGCCCTAACGAACTGCCATTACTGGGCTTTGTCTCAGTCATGGGACCGACGATTGCCACCGGTAACACCGTCGTCTGCCTTCCGTCTGAGCCGCATCCCCTCTCGGCGACCGACTTCTACACTGTCCTCGAAACATCCGATGTCCCCGACGGCGTCGTCAACATCGTTACCGGTGGGAAAGAGGCACTCTCGAAGGTTCTCGCCGAGCACGACGATGTAGAGGGGGTGTGGTACTTTGGTTCCCGCGAGGGTGTAAAGGCAGTCGAACTCGCATCCGCGTCGAACATGAAGCGCACATGGGCCAGTTGGCACGTGCGCGACTGGTTCGACGCGCGCGATGGAGAGGGTCGAGAGTTTCTGCGCCAGGCAACGCAGGTGAAGAACGTGTGGGTGCCTTACGGGGAGTAACAACGGAACGGAGGACAAGGAACGGGGAAATATCGAAGGCAATGCTTCGGCATTCCCAGTCCCGTTCCCAGTCCCCCGTTCCCCGTCTACTGCCTAACGGACGATACCGGTGACGTCCCCAGATACTTGGTCAACCAACTCTGTACCTCTCCCCACCACAGCCGCTGATTCTGTGGCTTGAGTACCCAGTGTCCCTCATCAGGGAAAATCACTAGGCGGCTGGGCACACCCTGACGCTGCAGCGCGGTGAACATCGACAGGTCCTCGGTATAGGGAACTCTGAAGTCGAGCTCACCGCCCGTCACGAGCGTGGGCGTCTTGAAGTTCTTCGCATACAAGTGCGGTGAGAAGACTCGATACTCCTCCCGCATTGCCCTCGGATTCCAGAAGTCGCCGCCGTATTCCCACTCGGGAAACCAGAGCTCCTCCGTGGCCGTGTTCATGTTCTCGAGGTTGAACGGGCCCGCGTGCGACACCAACGCCTTGAATCGAGTGGAATGTCCCGCGATCCAATCCACCATGTAGCCGCCGAAAGAGCCGCCCGCCGCGCCTAACCGCGACCGATCCATCCAGCTATTGTGTGCGAGCGCCGCGTCGAGGCCGTTCATCAAATCCGTATAGACTTTTCCGCCCCAATCCTTCGAGACGCCGTCCACAAAGGCCTGGCCGTAGCCCGTAGAGCCACGCGGATTCACGATGACGAGCGCAAAACCCGGTGCGGCGAACATCTGGTAACTCCACCGCGAGTGCCATTGATCGAGCCAGGCTCCCTGCGGTCCGCCGTGAATCAAAAGCACGGTTGGATACTTGCGCCCCGCTTGCCACTGTGGCGGCTTGACAATGAAGCCCTGTACGCTGTCGCCGCCCGCGCCCTTGAACCAGAAATCCTCCACCGGGTTCACGGCGAGGCGGCTGACGAGCGCATCGTTCTCGTGCGTGAGCTGCCTTGCACTTGCTTTCCCGTTAGGCTCGATAGTCGCGACGAAGACCTCCGCAGGTCGATCGGCGGCATCGCGCGCCCAAGCGAGCGTCCTCCCATCGGCTGATAATGTGAAGGCAGCGTTGTTATGATCGCCGACGAGGATTGCAGGTCCGCGGGGCTTGACGAGACTCGCTCCCGCTGTTCCCTGCTCCAGTGCAAAACGAAACAGCTTTTCCCGTCCTGCGTCCGTCGTGTTCACATAGAGCGCGCTCATGTCCGGTGCGAAGAAGTACGAGTCGGCGTTTCGATCCCACGACGGGAGTAGTTCACGGCTCGTCTTCGTCGAGCGGTCATACAACATCAGGCCCCATCGATCGGACTCGAAGCCCGCGCGTTTCTGCGAGGCGTAGGCAATGAATCGACCGTTAGGCGTGTAAATGGGGTTCTGGTCGGCGCCCGTATTAGCGGTGATGACTGTTGCCGTTCCACCCCCGGTTGGGACGACATAAAGATTGAGATCGGTTGACCATGCGTCGGCACGACCGGCGTTTTTAGCCGTGTACGTGATCTCGGCGTCATCGGGAGAGAATGCATATCCCTCACTGCCGCCGAATGGCCCGGGGGGCACGTCATAGTGAGCACCCGCTGTGAGATCGCGCAGGCCAGATCCGTCGGGTGCGACGACGAACAGGTGCGATCGCGTCCCATTGTCCCATGCGTTCCAGTGACGGAACAGCAACTGGTCGGCGACGTGTGCTTGTACCGGATTTGCCGCCGAGGCGCTATCGCGCGCCGCATTGCACGCGTCCGTCGTGCAGTCGGGATAGACTGACGTCGTAAAAGCGATCAGCGATCCGGTGGGAGACCAGACCGGTCCCGTCGCGCCACCACTGAGCTTGGTCAGTTGCACGCGAGCGCCGCCAGAACTATCCGCGACCCAGAGCTGCCCGCCGGCTATGTAAGCGACGCGGCGCCCGTCGGGTGACCAACGCGCTTCGCTCGCGTTGACGTCATCACCAGGGAAGACATGCGGCGCGGCGCCAGCTACTGGCATGACAAAGGTCTTTGCTGCGCGCCGGTTCGCCGTGACATCCGTGGTACGAACCGCATACAGCACCGAGCGTCCATCGGGTGAGACCTGCGGATCAGACACTGCGCGAACAGCCGCGAAGTCTTCGAACGTGATCGGCCGCCTTTGCTGGGCGCCTAACAATTGAGAGGCCGTTCCGGCCAGAACGAAAACGAACGCTACGGATGCTTTCATGAGGGGCAGCTGGTGAGGATCTGCCCTCAAGGATACACCACGTCACGCCGGCGTGCGCGTCCTGGTCGCCTGCCCTGGCAGTCGAACCCCGGGTGGAACAACTACTGGGGCGTCGACCTCTCGCATCGGATGCGCTGGACATCTGCCGGCAACGCACCGCACGAGGAATCGCGAGTCGTACGCCCCGTCGTCGATACGCAGGTCGATCAGCTTCACGAGCTCGCGGTTGTGCAGCCACAACGCGGCGTGCTCGCGCGGCGCTGTCTCTCGCGGCAAAAGCTCGAGGAAGCCGGTGCCGCGATAGAGCTGCGTGTCGTCGGCGCCTTCCTTACGTTCCGTCGCCGTCGCGTTTCGATCGACTCGAATGCGGACGAGCAGGTGATCCACATCGCCAAGAGGGCCCTCGCCACGTGCGAGGCGCGATATGAAATCCTCGCCGATGCCCACTCCCCACAACCCGGGTGGGACAAAGAACTCTCTGTTGTCCCACATCGCGATGCGCGTGGCTGTCGGCGACCGCATGATCACCTGTGCCGCCTGGACAAGATAGACGTGCTCCTCTTGTCCGTACGCGCGGTACGTCGTGCACAATCGATACGACACCAACCGCTCAGTGAACTCCGCTGTCGATTGCGGCTGGCGACCATTCTGAAGATCCCAGCAGTGCTTTGCGAAGCCGCCACTGCCAGCATCGTCGTTGAGCTCCACCACCACCTTTTCGCCTGGTCGGCCGGACGCGTTCGCACCGCGCGCCTTGTCCGGGTTGATGGCCGACAGCTCGAACTGAGATTCGAGAAAGCTCGTGAATTGCTGAGCGTACAGTGGCTTGAGGAGCGGCCACCAGAGTCGGAAAAGCGGCGCGTACGCCCATCGCGCGAAATAGTTCACGAGTCCCAGATACAACGGATGATTGTACCGTCGGCCAAGATCTTCAGCGAGAAACACCTCTTCCATGAAGAGCAGTGCTCGCCGAATGACGTGGAGTGATTGCGCGAGTGTTGCCTCGTCAGGCAATACTATGCTTTGCTCGGTCGACTCTGCCTGAGGAGTGGGCTGTCGAGACGGCACGCCTAATTCCGTCACCTCCTTGTACACTTGTCGCAACACGACCTCCTGGTCCTGCTCGTGCAGCAGTGCATCGAGATCCGACGCTTGCGAGACGAGGTTGCCGAGGCGCTCGACGTAACCTTCTGGCGTCGGCAGCCACTGGCGGCGCGCGCGAGCGAAGACGCGCGTCGCCCAACGGCGCCTCGCTACCTGATCCTCGTCGCCATCCTCCTGCCGCGTCGAGGTGCTCTCGGCGATGCCTCGAAGCGCCGAGCGCGACGCGAACTCGCCGAGCCGTCGATACGACTCCCACTGCGCTTCGTCGTAGAACTGATCGCCAGTCGATTCATGCGGGAACGCGTCGTTGCGGACTTTGTACTGGATAATGTCCGCCGGCTCGCTGCCAACGAGAGTCGGCTTGAACAGGAGTAGCACGCCGATGTCGCCGCCAGGGTAGTGAATGTCGCCTGCCACCATCGGCTGGCGAGCGAGGCCTTTATCGTTAGGCTTCAGTGGTGACAGGTCGATTACGATCTCGACGCCGAAGTCCTCGCGCACACGGCGCACGAGGTTGCCGAAGTCGTCGAACGCGACGTCCGGATCGGCTCCGCAGTCCGATGCGACGATATACCGGCAATGGCGGCGAACCAGCTCGTAAATGGCCATGTTCTCGAAGTGGCCACCATCGGAGAGATGGACATGGGGGCCCGCCGCTCTCGTCAAGCCGAACATTTCCTCGAAAAAGCGCACGCCCGACGCGCCGGCTCTCGAACCGGCGAGCACCGACGGATGTTGCCACCAGAGTCCGAGTCGCAGGTTGAGCGCGGTCATCAGAAACGTCACGGCGGGCCCGAGCTCCATCGATTTCGCGCCCATCTGCGAGTTGAAGGCGGCGCCCGATTCCGTGATCGCTCCGGCAAGGGTTGGGCAAGCTGCCGAATCCCAACGTGCGCACGCGTCACCGACCGAGAATCCAACGCGCGACAACACCGCGCTTTCCGCGCCCCGACTCAGATTCGCCAATTGATCGCGTGAGGCGATGTCGTTCGCCGTTAGGCAGATGAGATGAAGCGGCAGCTCCGGTGTGAGATCCGTCAACCGTAAATCGTCGCTCGGCTGCTCCTCCGCGCGACGAGATCCCACGGGGTTCGACGCACCCAGGTAGGCTCGGGCGAGCCGTCCACGATAGAATGCATGCAGGCCGACCTCATTGGGATCGAAGAAAATCAGAACCAGCGCGACGATGCCGGCCGCACCGAGCCACACGACCCAGTGCTGGTCCCCAAGCGACAGCACCAGTCCGACGACACCGAGTACCATCACCACGACCGTCGCATAGGCGAGCAGCTGTGGAAGCTTACGCCGGACGAAAGCGGCTAATGGTCCTCCGAACGGCTTGTTAGGCTGCCTCGAGAAGACGCGATGAACCTGCGTAAAGAGCCCGGCAATTGCTGCCCCGGCGCCGGCGAGGCCAGTGAGCGCTTGAGCGTGGGTTGCCCGTCGTGTCTCGACGAGCGCATACCAGACGAGCGCTCCAGCGCACCACAGCAGCGTCACCACCAACCATGCCGTGCCAAGAAAGACCAACCGGCTCGTCACTCGATCAAACGCAGCGCGCTGCGCGCGTCGTGCCGCATCGGTCACGAATCGCGAGGATAGGTCTCGGCCAACGAGCAGTAGCAACGCCGCGAGATACCACACCGCGGCCGGCGTGAGCAGCGCGAGCCACTCGATCCATCTTCGGCCTTCTTCGATGATCGGTAGAAAGGCGGCCGATCCACCGTACGGGTCGGCAACCCCGACGCTGCTTGCCAAGGATAGCATCCAGATCACGCCAACGAGCGCGATGCCGACGGCGGCGGCAACTGGATAGCTCTCGCGTTTCTCCTCGCGCTCGTGCGCGCACCATCGCCGCTCCGTGACGATCAACACCGTCGCGCTCGAAATGGTGAGCAGCGCGAGTGACGCCTCTTTCGCGATCATTTGCGTCGTGCCGTGGAACAGATACGGCAAAAAGATCACGCGACACACGAGCAAGACGAGAAGCAGCGCCAGGGCGATAATCGAAAACCCGGCGAGAAGCGATGGCACCATGCCGCTCGCCAGCGCAACAACCGCCCGGCCCGTATCGTAACTGAGCACGCCGAGCCGCGGAATTAAAAAGTTGCTGAACTCACGCAAATGCCGGACTTCCGTCGGCTCGGCGAATTGGGTGTGCCCGGTGACGGCGGGGAAATCAGCACGCTGTTTTTCTCCCGGCCGCGGCGCCCGCGAGCGCCAGGCGCTCCAAAAGGCGCCGATGTAGCCGCCTCCGGAGACGGTCGACAGATAATGGAACGTCGACAGAAGACCCAGGCTATGCAGGCCCTGCAATAGCCCCAGGTTGAACGTGGCGCTTCGAATGCCGCCGCCGGAAAGCGCGAGGCCCAGCAGATCACGGGGTGGATCGAGCAGCCACTCGCGCGCGGTTGGAACTTCTCCCGTTCCATCGACTGCCGGCTGTGAAGCCGACGTCCGAAGTCCCTCATGCGGCGACGAGCTTCGACCTCGCTCGAGCTCCGCCGCGGCGAGCTCGGAAAAACTGGTAGACCATCGCGGGCTGCCCATGCGACGCTCCTCGGTATCCAACCACCACAGCGGGCCGGCGTCGGCGCGTCAAACGCTACTCATATAGTCTCAGAATCGAATATGAGCAAACGTTAATGAACGGATGGTCTCTCGCGGCTACTTGGAGCTGCCCCACGCGTTCAACACGTCCTCGCCAATACGCCCCTCGGTCGCTTCGAGATCGGTGAAGTCACCGCGATTCATGCTCGTGAATACAGCGGCCACAATCGCCCCCGATCGTGCGTAGATGATCCCGACGTCGTTCCCAAGTAGCGGCGGCCAGTCTCCCGTCTTGTGCGCGACTCCCACGCGAAAACGGATGCGCTGCGGCAGACGCGACTCGTAGAATTGCTGGCGAAGGATGCCAAGCATCTGTTGCGTAGACGCCTGGCTCGCGAGCTGGCCTTGCTGAAGTTGCTCGAGCAATCGTGCGATCTCGCGCGCGGTCGTCCGGCCGAGCCACTTGGATGAATCCGCTACGAACGCAACACTTCGCTCTTCAGCGGCGCTGTCATTCGGGAATCCACGTGTGAAGACCTCGCGGTCGGTCATCGACGCGTACTTTGGATCCAACTGCACCCATACCTGCCGGAACAGCTCGCCCGTCGTCGCGTTGAGCCGAGTCTGGCGATATCCAAGCGAGTCGAGCATGCGATTCACGCGATCACGGCCGACTCTTCCGATCATGATGTCGGTCGCCGTATTGTCGCTGGTGATGATCATCTGCCGGATGATGTCGCGGATCGTCGGCTGGAGGCCGGGAGTGAACGTCTGCAACAGTCCGCTGCCGCGTCTCAGGTACTCAGGCCGGATTGTGTATCGCTCGTCGAGATTGAGCCGCCCCGCATCGGCGTCTCGAAAAGCGAGGATCATCACCGGGATCTTGATTACGCTCGCGGTGTTCATCGGCACGTCCGCGCGGATTGCGATTTCTCGCCGGGCGACACCAATCTGCCTCGCGTAGAAACTGCTCTGCGCCCGGAGCGAATCGAGGCGAGCACGAATCGTTTGTTCGAGTGTGGGCGGCGCCACTGGTAGTGCGATGTCCGCCGTTCGTGCTTCTCCAGGTGCAGTTGGGAACGAGCCGGTTCGGCGAGCGGACCGCGTGGTGGCGAAAAGTGTACTTGCAAGCAGGAGTGAAAGTGGGTGTATGCGCATAGGGCTAACTAGCGCGACCGCGGGCGTGTTGGCAACCGGGTTTTTGGATCCGTAGCACTTGACTGGCCAGCAACGTTACGGATGTGGTGGTGTATGAGCGGTACAATGACGGGCTGGTTTCTCCAGCCCGTCCACGCATCGGTGATGACCATCGACGGGCTAGTCGCCCGTGGAGGTATCGACATGTCCAAGTTCTGTTTTGCGGTAAGCAATATCGAATCTCGTCGCGACGGCGAAATCGAGAGCGATTCATTCTCCGATGCCGTGGACGAGTTGGGTCGCCAGATAGTCGTCAGCAAGGGGGACTTGCTGGAAATTGGCGTGTACGGCTTCCCACCCGCGCGCTACGAGTGCGTCGGTCTCATCAAAGGGAGCCGGCCGATTTGGTTTCCCACGGGTGGACGGATGGCGGCGTAGCAGAGGAATTGGGGGTTGAGAATAGGGGCTAGGGTTCACTCCCTAGCCCCTATTTCTCTAGCCCCCAGCCTCTAACCATTTGCCGACTAATCCAGCCATTTCGAGTGCGTTCGTCGTCCCATAGTTGCCATAGCAGTTGTTGAAGACGACGTGCACCTGCTCGGTCTCACCAGCGATCGCCACGATCTTGGGCGCCCAGGCGCCGAGCTCCTCTTCATTGTACAGATAGCGGAAGCGCTCGACCACCGACGTACCCCGCTTCTCCCACGTTTCACCCCGGCGGCCGTGCAGGCGCACTACGGCTAGGCGACGTGAGGTCACGGCCGTATCCGGCGGCACGCTCGAGGCAAATCCTTGCGGCTCGTCCACGATCACGTAGCTCATCTCGTTTTCGCGAAGCAGCGCCAGTGTCCGCGCGTGATGTGCGGCCGACAACCAGTCGCGGTGGCGGAACTCGACCGCAATCGGCAACGTGCCTAACCGCAGTCGTGCGCGGGCAAGCATTTCAGCGCTGTGTGCGGCGGGCCGCACCCACGATGGATACTGAAGGAACACCGCGCCGAGCTTTCCGGCCTCGTGAATGGGACGAATCGCCTCCGCAAAGATTCGCCACGCCTCGTCTCGAATCTCGTGAGGCACATCCTTCGCGTAGAGACGCTTCTTGTCAGCGATCTCGTCAGGCAGCGCGTCCTGGAGCGCGCGCGGAAGACGCACGGTCTCGGTCGCGTGACCTGTCATCCAGCCGAACGCCTTCACGTCGAACATGAAATCTTCCGGCGTCCGCTCGACCCAGAGCTCCGCGACGCGTGTCGTTGGCAGCGCGTAGTATGTCGAGTCGACCTCGACGACGGAAAAGACACTCGAGTAATACCTGAGCCGTCCCTCGGCAGACTTTACGCGGTCGGGATAAAAGACACCTGGGGCGATCAACGTCGGGTCTGTCCAGCTCGCGGTACCGAAACGAATGGCCGTGTCACCGACGCGTGTCGACGCCGATGAGGATCGTTCGATCTCGTCGAAACGATCGCGCGCGGCCGCGATGCCGGGATCGTGTTCGCTCGAGAGATTCGCCGCCGGTCGCGGTGTCCTGGATGCCATCAGTCCTTCGCTCGATTTCGCTCCAAGAACTCGTCCACCGAAGGAGGAACGAGCAAATTGTCGGCAATCTTCGCGATCTCCTCGGCTTGCCGCCACGCCGCCTCCAGGACGGCGAGCTCTCCCTCCATTGCGCGACGCTCGCTCTCCTCGTGAGACGCCATTTCGAGTGCGAGTCGTGAGGCACTCGGCATTTCTTCGAGACGCCGTCCGACTGATCGGCTCACCAGTTCCTGCACGAATTCTGACGGCGGCTTCTGCGATTCCTCGATGAGTTGCACTGCGTGCTCGACTTCGCGCTTTTCGGCACCGGCCCAATTGATCGCAGGGAGGATATAGCCGGCGCCGCGTTCTGCTTCCTCACCCGTTAGATGCAGGACATCACCGCGAAGTGGTATCGAGAGCAGAAGTCCCCTTGTATCAGTGCGGCCAAGCCTGACCTCGGGAAGGTCGCGCCGGCGCACGGCGGCGACACGCTGAACCTGCTGCTTATCCTCGTAGGGAATGCGGGCAACGATGGCGTCCTGGCTGCCGTACGCTATGCGGCGATAGCTGGCGTAGATCCCACGCCAGATCCACCATCCGCCGCTACCGAACCCCACGCCGGCGCTCACGCCTAACGCTATTCCGCCCGCGATCGCTCCGCCGACAATGCCCACGCCGAGACCGACCCGCACCATCTGGCGTCGCCGTCGCCGGCCGAACTGATCACCGTATCGCCACGCGGCAAACTCTGGCCGAAGTGCCGGCCCGACGCGCACGAGCTCGAGCCCTTCGCGCAGTCTCGCGAGTCCGATATTGTCGGTCGAGACACGCAGACGCGTGTCGCGAAAGCAGCGCTCGCATGCCTCGATCGCCTCCCACCTTTCCTCGAGCGGCGACAGATTCCAGCGCTCGCACTTCCGGCACACCACCCAAAGCCGCCCGTTCGCGGCATCGAACGCCAATCGACGGCCGATCGGAAAGGATTCGATTACCTCGTTCGTGGCGAGGTTTGCGTTACAGAACAGGCAGGTGGAGTACACATAAGTAAGATACGAGCTGGGGACAGCCAGAAAGGCGGATCGAGAGGGGCGGGTCTAGACGTCGTCTTAGAGCCGCTGTTTTTAGACCCGTCTTTCTAGAGCCGCTTTCGTAGAGCCGCTCCTTTAGATCCGCCCTTCGGGTCTACCAGGTCAGGTTCCCTTCCTGATCTCGAGCCTGCCGCTGCCCGTCTGCAGGTGGATCGTTCGACCCCCGGAGCCGATCGTGCCACGCATGTGCTGCGGATCGAGACGACCGACCAACTTGATCGCGAAATCGGTGCGAAGGTCGCCGCTGCCCGTGCTCGCGTCGACGTCGCCGTTGAAATCTGGTGGCAGCGTGACACGCACTGCACCTGCGCCGCTCGTGAAGTTCATGTCGCCTGCGCTCGTCAGCGCTCCCATTCGCACATCGATGTCCCCGTTACCCGTTGTCGCCGACACTGGACCTGCCGAAGTCGAGACAAAAATCCGACCATTACCGGTGGACGCGTGCACTGGTCCGCGCGCGCTCTCCACCTCGAGATCGCCGTTGCCAGTCGAGGCGCTCACGCGCCCCTCCGTTTGGCCAATACGAATGCCACCGTTGCCCGTGCTCAACTCCAGTTCACTGCCCGCCCGCTCGACCGAGAGCTCTCCGTTGCCCGTTGTGGCACGAAGACGCAAGCCGCGCGGCATCGCGATCGTGTAGCGAACGGAGAATCGCGTGTTGTTGAAGTTGCCCTCGTCGCACGCGCTTTCACCTCGATAGACCGTGCATATCGTCGCACCGGACGATGACTCATGCACATCGAACGAGATATCACTTGGGTCGCCGCGGCCCCGCATTCGCTTCTCGGCGCGGACCTCGACGCGATCGCCACTCGATTCAGTGACTGAGATTCCACCAACGATGTTCTTCACCGTGAGCGTACCGCCGTCGCCGATGCGCGCCGACCACACGAACATGCTGTCGTCGCGTCCGCGATAATTCTGCGCGCCGAGTGCCGCCGTTGCGGCGAACGTGAGTGGCGCGACCAGCCGTAAGTACTTCATCATCGAGTCCTCGAAACCAGAGAGGTGCAGCGGGCGAGCCAGCTGCCACGTTCACTCGGACAACTGACGCATTTCGATGGTTTGAATCGTCGCCCGCGCGCCTCTGGGCGCGTCAACGCGTGCGACGACGCTCACGCTCGAGTAGCGTCTTTTTTCGTTCGACTCCCCACTTGTATCCGCCAAGCGCGCCATCGTTCCGAACGACGCGATGACACGGAATCACAACTGCAATTCGATTACTCGCGCAGGCCTGCGCCACGGCACGTGTCGCCCGCGGATTACCCAGCGCCGCGGCGATCTCGCTATAGGACCTCGTTCGGCCGGCTGGAATCTTTCGCAACAGGGCCCACACCTGTTGTTGAAATACCGTTCCCTGCATGTCGAGGGGCACACCGAACGCAAAGTTGCCGGCGCCAATGCTGTTGACGATCTCCGCGATCCAATCGCGATGCGCATCGTCTCCGCGTTCCATCTCGGCCCGCGGAAAATCGGCCTGCACCTTCCGGACGAGTGCGTCGTCGTTGTCACCTAACGCAACCGCACAGACACCGCGATCGGTCGCGCCAACGAGCAGCTTGCCAAATGGTGAATCGACGATCGTGTACCTGATGTGCATGCCCGCGCCGCCTCGCCGATAGGAGGCCGGCGTCATTCCGAGCGTTTTGTCACTCCGTTCATAAACGCGGCTGCTCGAGCCGAAGCCGGCCTCGTAGGTCGCACGGCTCACCGTGTCTCCCGCGCGAAGTCGCGACTTGAAGCGTGATACTCGAAGAGTGTCGTGGTATTCGCGAGGCGAAACACCGAGCAGCCGCTTGAACGTGCGTTGGAGATGGAACTGGCTGAGGCCCACGTGCGCTGCCAACGACGCCAACGTGATGAGCTGATCGGGATGCTCTTCGATGAACAGCCGCGCTCGTTCTATAGCGACCGCAGTCGGGGCAAGCTGCGCCTCACGAGGATGACAGCGGCGGCACGCTCGATACCCCGCTTCCTCTGCTGCCGCTGGAGCACTGTAGAATGTGACGCGACCTCGCGCCGGCCGGCGCGACGGACAGGAGGGGCGACAGTAAATTCGAGTTGAGCCGACTGCATACACGAAACGGCCGTCGAACCGCGGATCGCGCCGCTCTACCGCGCGCCACGCCTCATCGCCATCGAGGGCTGGAGTCGCCGGTTCGGCGCGAAACGTGGTTGGCATGGTCAACATGATGGATGCTCCGGAAAGGACTGGAGCGCAAGCTAGGGCGCTTGCGCCGCCAGGCTATCCGAGCCTTGCGATCAAACTCGCGATGGGGGATGCCGGGTGCGGGAATTCCGCTACTCCGGCACTTCCCCCGCCTCGCATCCAG